>WGCT01000165.1 GCA_015493625.1 Draconibacterium sp.
GTGATGTAATTGTGTAATATACAGATGTTTATGGGCGTAAATATTTTTTATGCTTTATAACACAAGTAAATAAATTAAAAGTTCCGTAAGTCACGGTGTGAGTTGCCAATTAACAGCTATTTAGATTAATTAACCAAACGCAATTTGAAAAATACTCACGCCGCGACTATCAGACTCCCTAAAAAATATTAGATTAAATCACTCAATACCCCAAAGGAATTGCTATGCGGCAATCTTGCGGTAGCAAAGGCAGAAAGAATTAACTTTTAATCCTTTTATCATAAAGTATTTTAATTAAAACAATCGCTAAAACAATATATGTTACGCCAAGAATATATTTGTTTGTTATAACATCAAAAAGCGAAAGAATTAAAATAACTATTGCTGCTACTATAGTTACAATGATTAATTTTTTCATCATATAATAATTGATATTAAAGTGTTTTCATTGATATCTGCTCTGTATTATTATAAGTACAATAAATAAACAATTACAAACACTTTGTTGATTTAAAACTATTTGTTAATCAGTTAAAAACATACCTCCACAAACTAAATCCGCTGCAATAAATCCAGCAGATACCCATCCAATTGGATTCCACCAATTAGATATAAGACCAACAGCATATACTCCACTCCCAACTGCAATTGTTGCACAAGCTTTTGACCAACCCTCTTTCGATCCTCCATTCACCTCTTCCATTTTTTCAAAACTCAATTCTTTCATAATAAAAAATTTAAAGTGTTAAAAATCGGAAAAATGCCCAACCATGTAACCCTGCCGATAAAATAATCAGGTTTTTGTTCTATTTGTAATTATATACAATTGAGGTTACAGACTTTGTTTTTATAGAAAAATAAATGCAACACTTAAGGTGCGTAGCAAGCAAAAAAATAGGAATCACGAATTAACTTTTTTTTTGTTCTCTTTAATTATTTCCCTTCCGCATATTATTGCAAAAAGAATAGCTCCAATACCTGTTAAAATTAAACCTGGATAAATTGGGAGAACCAATGTCAGACCCAAAATTAAACCTGCAATGGTCAGATTGGCGAAATATATAATTCTTATTAATTTTAGTCTCATTATAATAAATTCCATAAGTCGCGGTGTGAGTTACCAATTAACAGCTATTTTACCAATTAACCAAATGCAATTTGCAAAATACTCACGCCGCGACTATCAGATAGCAAAACTATCTTTGGTAATCTTCCGAAACTTTTTAACTTCGTAATGGGCTTTACGAAGCCTTTTGCCTCTCCGGGTCGGGAACAAATTAATACGTGGATCTAGCTTCCGGAGAGGCTTACCCACTAAATTTGTTTTTTCCTGTAAGAGTTAATAATGTCATTATGTTTTATTTGTTTTTCCTGTTTCGGGTTAATGAGACAGGGGTTTCTTTTTAATGGTTCCACCAACTAATTTATGAAAAAATATTTGGCAATTCAAAATATTTTTTACCCCATCCTCATAATATACATCTAGTAATTGATTAAGTATCAGCCATAAAGCTCTATAAAAATTTTAAGTGTTAAAAATTCGGACAAATACCCAACCATATAACCCTGCCGATAAAAAAATCAGGCTTGCAAAAGTTGTTCTCGGGTGGTTGTTAGTTTCCATAAGTCGCGGTGTGAGTTACCAATTTGCAATAGAACTCTTTTTTAGTAAAACCACCAATCCGGACATAAACAGTAAAGGTTACAAAATAGAGCCGGCGAGGAGCCATTACAAGTAAACCATCCAATAGTTTCACTATAAGGTTAAATATAAACCGACTAAAACATTGAATCTTAATAAAAGTACGAATTGTTTTATGTTTAATTCGTTGACAATGATAAAAAAGGGTTTGCTGAAAAGCTCAGATATGTGTCAGATTTGGACTTTGTGATGTGCAGCAGAGTTGATAAAATATCTGAACCACAGCATGAATAAATGCAAGTATTTTTAATATAACAAGATAAAAAGCTTGTACTTTTAAATGTATCAAACAGGGTATTTAACTGTATGTTTAGTGTTTAATTGTATTTCCGGCAGTATCTAAATAGTTTTAAATGCATCAACAAAAACAAACCAAATAAGAACAATAAATACAATATTGTATACCACTGAAACAAACAAAAATTTCAGTAATACTTTTATCATTCTCTGTCCGTAAAATTTTTTCAATGCGATAATAAAATAGAGCGGCATTAAGAGTATCAGAATAAACGGAATTATTGCAGGTAAATTACTGAAAATTAGATGCAACGCAACAAGAACTGTTAAAACAACAAATACAAAAGTATGAATGTGGATTGAAAAAACCAGATGGCGCATGTAGTTATATTTTCGTCGGATGTACGCAAGTTTTAAAATAAAAGCAAAAATAGGCAGCAGTAGAAAAAATGCCCACGACAGGTACTTTAATACTTTTGAAACAAGCTGATTGGGGGAACGAAAAAGATAAATTAAACGTTTTAATATATCTCTTTTCTCAGGATCGGTCTCTCTCTTTAATCTTTTTTCGAATTGATTGGCATAGGAACTTAATTTCTGTTGCAAATTATCGTAATCGGAAAGAGAATCATTGTTATAATTTAAAATAACTCCTCCACTTTTATCTGAATCGAAACCAATGTCGAATTGATTGTGTATGGTATCGTTAGCAGTTGTCTCCGAATCGATATTTGATGCAACAGTGTAATAAATCGAGTCGGAAAAAGTACTTATGCTCGAATCGAGAATCATTCCTTTTTCATTGTTAAGCGAAGTTCCGAGTATTTTGTTTAATCCCCTATTTGAATAAACCTGTAGCAAAAGAAAGAGAATAAAACTGACAAAAATAAAAATACGAAATGGAGGAGCATATTTTACTCGTCGCCCTTCAATATACTCTTTCGAGAGAAAGCCGGGTTTAAAAAGAAGGGCTGCAATGGTATGAAAAAAGCGGGTGTCGAAAGCAAAGAAGTCACCCATAAAAGTATAAATAATAAACGTAAAAGGCTTATCGTAATCGGTAACCGACTGTCCGCATTCGGGACAAAATTTACCATCAAATTTTGTCCCGCAATTTGCACACGTAACATTTTTATACGAGATTTTATTCTCTTTACGCTTAAACAAATTTGTCGATAACTTCATTCTTTGTTGTTTTAATACTTTCGCCCCACGAATTTACAAACGGAAATATTGAAGGAGCTAAATTTTTCAGTGGTTCATACATTCGCGACTCCTTTTTTGTTTTTTCGGAAACAAGTCCAATGCTATCGTTTATGCTATCGAAAAAGAGTAAAACAATACTTAAAATCAGTGCTCCTTTTAAAAGTCCGAAAACCAGCCCTGCCAGTTTATTTACAAACCCGAGCAAAATTGTTTCTACCAATTTTGTTACCACTTTTGCAACAAAATGAACAATAACAATGATAATAATAAATGTAAGTATAAACGAAACAGTATTAAGATGTTCCCATTTCCAGTCGAAGTTTTCGGTTAAAAAGTTGGAGGTGATATACGAAAATTCAATGGCACCCCAGATTCCCAGAATCAATGCTGCCAACGATGCTAATTCAACAATAAGACCTTTTCGGAACCCGGCAATTGCTGTTAAAGCAAGTAGTATTCCCAAAACAATATCAATGTAATTCATAGTACAAATTATAGGTTTTTACAACTGTAAAAATAAACTAAAAAAGAGACAATAAATAATCGAATAAAATTTATAAATATTTTCATACATTTGAAAAATAACCAAATGAATTAACGGATGCCACTACTCAACTCAGTAATTAAATGGATAAACACAAAACGTAATTACCAGATTCAATATTACAGCGAACATCCCATTGAGATTCAAAACGAAACACTTTTAGACCTGTTAAGCCACGCTAAAAACACAGAATGGGGAAAAAAATATAACTATTCTGAGATTGCATCGATTGAAGAGTTTAAACAGAATATTCCGCTACAGGATTATAACGATATTAAACCACTGGTTGACCGGTTGCGTGCCGGCGAAAAAGATTTGCTCTGGCCGGGTGAAGTAAAGTGGTTTACAAAATCGTCGGGCACCACAAGCGACAAAAGCAAATTTATTCCGGTAACCAACGAGGCTCTCGAAGATTGCCATTTGCGGGGGCCGAAAGATGTTTTTGCTCAGTATATTAACAATCATCCCGACACAAAAATATTAAAAGGCAAATCGTTAACTCTTGGCGGTAGCCACCGGATAAACAACTTTAACAACAATTCGTATTATGGCGATTTGTCGGCTATTATGATTGAGAATGTTCCGTTTTGGACCGATTTCATAAGAACACCATCAACCGAAATTGCACTAATTGAAGAGTTTGAAGAGAAAATTGATAAAATTATTGAAACAGCACTCGACCAAAATGTTACCTCGTTCTCCGGTGTTCCTTCGTGGTATCTCGTACTGTTTAAAAAAGTTCTCGAAAGAACCGGTAAAAACAATATTTTTGAGGTATGGCCAAATATCGAGGTTTTTGTACATGGCGGAGTAAATTTCGACCCCTATCGCAAGCAATTTCAAAAACTATTCCCGTCGAAACAGATGCACTACATTGAAACCTACAACGCATCGGAAGGTTTTTTTGGAATTCAAGACAGTTTATACAGCAACGACATGCTGTTAATGCTCGATTATGGTATTTACTACGAATTTATTCCGATGGACGAACTGGGGAAAGAGAACCCGAAAACATTATGTTTGTCGGAAGTAGAATTGGACGAAAATTATGCAATTGTAATTTCTACAAATGCAGGATTGTGGCGGTACATTATTGGCGACACAATTAAATTCACAAATAAATATCCGTTTAAAATTAAAGTTACCGGCCGCACCAAACATTTTATAAATGCTTTTGGCGAGGAGGTAATTATCGACAATGCCGAGCGTGCTATTCAAATTGCCTGCCACCACTCGCATGCCATTGTAAACGAATACACAGCCGGCCCAATTTTTATGGGCGACAACCAAAAAGGTGCGCACCAGTGGATTATTGAATTCGAAGTTCCTCCAAAAGATTTAGAGCATTTTGCCTACATTCTCGATAACTCGTTAAAAACACTGAACTCTGACTACGAAGCAAAACGACATAAAAATCTTGCTTTAGAAAAACCAAAAATAGTTTCAGCGCCAAAAGGAACTTTTTACAACTGGATGAAACAGCGCGGTAAAATTGGCGGACAGAATAAAATTCCCCGACTGGCAAATAATAGAAAATATCTCGATGAACTTATGAACATTATTGCTGAGAAAACTTAATTTTTTATACTTTAGATTTTCAAAAATAAATTGAATATGCATATTGCAGTAGCAGGAAATATTGGTGCCGGAAAAACAACGCTAAGCGAGCTTTTGGCAAAACATTATAAGTGGACTCCTCACTACGAAGATGTTGATGAGAATCCCTATTTGAACGACTTTTATAACGACATGCAACGGTGGTCGTTTAACCTTCAAATCTATTTCTTAAACTCACGCTTCCAACAAATTATCGATATCCGAAAGTCGGGAAAGACAATCATTCAGGACAGAACAATTTACGAAGATGCCGAAATTTTTGCACCCAACCTGCACAGCATGGGATTAATGAGCACGCGCGACTTTAATAACTATAAAACACTGTTCGATTTAATGGTGAGTTTAATTCAACCACCCGATTTATTAATTTACCTTAGAGCAACTGTGCCAACTTTGGTAAACCAAATTCAGAAGCGGGGGCGCGAATACGAAAGTTCTATCCGGATAGATTATTTGAAACAGCTGAACGAACGTTACGATAAATGGATTGATAATTATAAAATGGGAAAAGTTCTGATTATAGATGTCGATAATATCGATTTTATTTCGAATCCCGAGGATTTAAGTTTAATTATCGATAAAATTGATGCTCAAATTCACGGGCTGTTTTAATTAAACCAAGTTGATAAAAGATTTACAATCCTTTATATTTCAGGTTACAATCCTTTATTTATTATTAAGAAGTTTCCCTCTTTTTGAGCCATTAGCGGCTAAAACTTTAAGATTGCTGCCTTAATTTTCACCAACCCCAATAGGATGTAAGAATAAGGATAGAAACTACAATTTTACGCACTATAAACATAGTGTAAAATATTACAGGAGTTGAACTGCAAGATGTTAATGGAGGGATTATCCAACAATATTCCGAATCTCTTGTTGAATTTCGGGCCACTGCTCGTCGGGTAAGTTTGCTCCCATAATTTCAACTACTTTCCCCGAAATTAATGCGGCAATTTTTCCCGAGGTTTCCAAACTGTACTCGTTTGTTAATCCGTAAAAAAATCCGGCAGCATAACTATCGCCGGCACCGGTGGTATCGAGTGCTTTTGCTTTTATTGTGCCAACTTTTACAACTTCGTTACCACGCTGTATAAACGAACCCTCTTTCCCAACTTTTACAATTGCCAGCTCGCAAAGTTTTGCAATTTCGTGTAGTGCTTCCTCAGGCTCTTTCCCGGTAAAACTTTTTGCTTCTTCTTCGTTTGCAAAAACAATATCTACATTGTTTTTAATTAAATCTTTTAGGAAATCGAGATTGGCTTCAACCACATTAAAACTTGCTAAATCAATCGCCACTTTCAACCCTTTGGCCTTTGCCATTTCAACGCCTGTTTTAATCAGCTCGTGGTTAAAAACCAGATAACCTTCCATATAACAGTAATCGTATCCATCGAATAAATCAGGGCTGAAATCGGCCGAACTCAGTTCAGCAGCAGCGCCCAAATAGGTTGCCATTGTCCGTTCCGAGTCGGGACTAACAAGCCCCATCACGCGCCCGGTATCTTTTTCGCTGTAATGTAAATGCGTGCGAATTCCTTTCCGTTCGAAATCGGATTTAAAAAGGTTGCCCAATTTGTCGTTTCCTATTTTGCCAAGATAACCGCCATTCCCGCCCAAACTTGCCAGCGACCGCATTGTGTTTGCCACCGACCCACCGGTTGCCAACTCGCTCTTTTCCGAGAAAGTAGCGTCGTAAATTTTTTGCGAAAGTTCGGTGTCTACCAAAGTCATGCTTCCACGCGGCAGTCCAAATTTTTCGAGAATGCTATCGTCTTTTAAAACTGAAATTACATCAACCAAAGCGTTTCCAACACCTAAAACGGCAGGTAGTTTTGTATTAATATCCATTGTAAAAAATCTTTCTTTTTTTGTGGAATAATTTCCTGTGAGACGACAAAAGTAAAAAAAAGGTTCGAATAATTATTCCTGCTTTTTACCCGTTTCCCGATAGGTATACTTTTTTCTTTTTAACATAAGTAGGTTACCTTTTTGCCTTTTGGGGAATATATGTATAGAAGGACGCAATTTTAACAAGTATAAAACTTATTGATTTACATTGAGATGTGAATGATAAACGGTGCTATCTTTCAATTTTGCAAATTGAATGTAGCATTTGTATTCGAACTTTTTTTTCGAGAAACTAAAACAACACAAACAATGAAACCAATTGCAAAACTTATTTACAAAACTTGTACATCGTACCTGCCAACTGCTTTCCCGGCTCATTTCTACGGCATGCCAAATGGTGACATTTATTTGATATATTCTCAGTTTTACGATGTCAGATTTGGCGAATCGGGACTTGAATTTGTGATTGCTGTTCATAAAGAATTTACATACGACTATCTTAACCACCGAGTTTTGTCTGTTTCGAAAAAGAACCGAGAAACAACGATTTTCCCCGAATCGATAGATAAACCATTTCCGGAATTTCAGGTGATTGAAACCAGCAGAGAGATAAAGTCGTATGGCGAAGCATTTTTCTTTGTCGAGCAAATGGCCGAAAAAATGGTTCAACTTGCATCATAAAAATTAACCGGCAAAAGCAAAAAGGGAATAATTCTATTTTTTATGAAATTCAGAAAAATAATTTGAGGGAGTAAATCCGGTATGTTTTTTAAACGTGCGGTTAAAATTCGACAGATTATTAA
>WGCT01000166.1 GCA_015493625.1 Draconibacterium sp.
CATAGAAGTTTTACCAACTTCATAAGCAATATGATTTCAGGATTATTAGCATACTCTTTTCTACCAAAGAAACCTAGAATCAAGTATGAAACGGTTAATACTTTTGGCCAATTAGCTATATACTAATCATTTGCATATATCGAACTCAGGTAAATAGCTTTTCGTCGCGATGTACATCGAGATTGTGTCGTTCTATTTGCCTTAAGTATATAAACTGGTAGGGTTATCCAAAAACCTCTTTTAATACACCAATCGATTTTATTTCGCCTAAATTATCGAAATGCAACTGGTAATAATCGAGTAAAACAGTTAATAAGTTTTCGCGCATTGCAGCAGAAATTTTAAACCCGGCGAGTTCGTTGATTTTTAAACCTGCCAGTGTAATCAGTTTTTCGGAAACCTCTTTATTGGCAAAAAAAGGATGCGAAGGTTGTGCCGGAACCATTTTCCCTTTTTTATAATCGAACCAGACTTCGAACCCTGTTTTATTTGTGGTTGGTAAAAACCCCAGGTATTCGGTAAGCCGGAAAAGGAAAAAAAGGTGAAAGTTCGAATATCCCTCTTCGAGCAAATCGAAATAGAGAAGCGTGCTTTTAATAAAATCGAACATTTCGGGGAAACTCTCCTGTTCGCGCAGTACTTTATACAAAACTTCGGCTAAAAAGATTACCTGTGTCGATTTTGCAATGTCGAAAGGAATATTCTGGTAAGCAGAATTACTGCGTAGCTCTTTTATACGATGCAACTCGCGCAACTGTTTTTGGTAGGCAACCAAATCGACAAGAAAAAGGTGTTGTAATAAACCGGCTCTGTTTTTCGATTTCTTACCGCGGGCAGCATTTATAAGATAACTCTGGCGACCAAAATTTCGAGTGTAAATGGTGCTGATAACACTGCTTTCGCCGTATTTAATAAAATGTAAAACAATTCCTTCGGTTGAGGCAAGCATTTTCAGTTCAAGTAAAATTAATGAATAAAAAGCAGCTTTGTAATTTGAGTTTGTTCGCCGGTTTCGTCGTTACAAAAAACCAGATAAACGCCGGTTTTAACACGCCGGCCATTTAAATTTGTACCGTCCCAAACAGCTTGTCCGCCCAGCGAAGTGGTTTTGAAAACCAGATTTCCGGTTATGTCGGTTATTTTAACGTCGGTATTTTCAATCAATCCGGTAATGGTAATTGGCCCGTCGTAAGTTTCGCGAACCGGATTCGGATAAACATACACATTGTCGTAACTACTTTTTCCGCTAATTGCATTTCCTTGGTACGAGACTAAACCTTTATCGGTGCCAAAGAAAACTTCGCCCGATTTTTGGTTAATGGCAATGGCAAAAATTTTATTCGACAACAGCGGGCTGTTCTCTTTTGTAAAGTGCAAGACTTCGGAGTCGCCGTTTTCGGAAATAAGGAAAACCCCCGACTCTTTTGTACCAAACCATTTTCGGTTTGCTCCGTCAACCGCAATTGCCGTAACAGCCTCGGTAGCCAGCAACGGATGATAAACGCCATCGTTTAAATCTAAACTGGGCTGGGTGGCAAACATTGGGTCCGAGCCCCAAATACGCGAAGGTACAGTGTAAAGGGCAACCCCTTTCGATGTGCCAACCCAAATTGCACCATCGTTATCTTCAGCAATAGAATAGACATCGTTCATACGGTTATAAATTTCGTTTTGCCCGTTATTAAAATACGATGTTACCAGAAGGTGTTTTTTATTTGTTCCCGTTTTATCGACAACATAAATGTCGTGCCCCCGTAAAACAACCACCCATTTATCGTCGTTTTTTGTTACAATAACAGACCCGGTATTCCATTGGTTTGCAATTTCGGGTAGAGCAAACGACTGCCATTCGCCCGCCGGCGACAATTTATGTAAGTTGTGTGCAACAGCAGCATTGGTAATCCATAAATTTCCTTCGCGGTCGAAATCAAGTCCGCCAATTCGCACATACGGTTCCTTCGGCTGTCCGGGCAAAGCCGTTTCTAACGGACTGTTTAAATTTGTAAAGCGTTGTACAAATTCATCGTTTTTATATTCCAAAAGGCCACCGCCCCAACTTGCCACAAAAAAATGATTCTCGTCAGCCGGGTCGACAGCAATGGCAACGATATTAAAAAACCCATCCAGTTCCTGATTATCTTTTTTTGTAAAGTAATCCCATTTATCATTCCCAAAACGTTGGAATCTTGGTTCTTCCCACCCGGTAAGTCCTCCGGGAGTAACCCAAATAGATGAATTGTGTTCGTACAACGAAAAGATAACGTTATCGAGAGGGCCATCTGGAAATGCCTTTTCAAAATTATTTCCGGTTAACCGGACAAGAACCTCTTCATAATCGGCAATCCACACCGAACCATCGGCAGAAACACCACTACTTCGGGGATGAATAGGCGAAACCTGCTCGTCGCCAAATTGGTAGCTTTTTATCTGGCCAATAATATTGTCGTTTTCGTCGACAACAAATACTACAGCGCGGCTTGCAATTGTAAGGTAGTTATTGCCGGCTTGAATGTCGTATGCAAATCGAATTTGCGAAATGTAAGGTTGCCAACCATTGCCGCTAAAACTATACATTTGGTCGTTGTACCATTCTCCGGGTGTATAATTTGCAATCAGTTTCCCGTTAAAAATTTCGAGCTGATTAAATTTTTCTGTTTTATGAGGAATATCTTCGACCAAATGCCAGTTATTAAAATCCTGCAAATTTGTTCCCTCTTTTTCGGCCCAACGCACTCCGTTGTCGGTGGCTGCATAAATTTTGTGGTTATAAACAGCAATGTCGAAAACGGGAAGAGCTTTCCCCTCGTCGCCAATTAAATACGTTGCTTTAATCTCTTTTTTGTTGAGATTTAACACCACCACTCCAAAACCGGTTGCAAAAAAAGCTTCATTTCCCGAAAACGAAATGCTATTAATCGATTTGTCGCCGGTTAACTGTTTACGCTTTATATCGGAGAGGTTAATTACGCTTCCGTCGTTATAAATTAAATCGATATTGCTGTTTTTATATGCCACTACCAAAACACTGTTCTCGGTACTGTAAGCAATGGTTTTTATACCAAAATCGGAGAGTGGTACTTTCCCCGAAATTTTGCTAATGCTGTTGTCTTGCGTATCGTAATAAAACAGTCCTCCTTCGGTAACACAATATATTTTTTCGGAAGAAATGGCAATTTTTGTTGCGTTGGCATACGAAAGATAATCTTTCCACGAGCCAGCTTTACGTTGTTGGGCATTCGAAATAGTAGCGATAACCGAGAGAACAAGTAAGAGTAAATATTTTTGCATAACTTTTTTTCTAACCAAGTTTTCCATTGTGAATAAGAATAACGAAAAGGCGTTGCTATTATTTTAAATGGCCAATTTTAAAAAAACCATTAATTTTATTCAATGGTTAATAAG
>WGCT01000167.1 GCA_015493625.1 Draconibacterium sp.
CCATAAACAGTTTTATAAATAACAAATGGCACTAGACGAATACATTTATGGTAAAATAGCCAACTTCTTTAAAACAAAGAAGAAATCAACCGTATTGCAAGCGCAAAGCACGGTAAAATTAGACGATATAAAACAGCGTTTGACCATTTTTTCTCGTGCAATTACTGGTAAAGCTATCGATATTTATCCTGCAGAACGCGAAGGTGGTTATAAAAATAACAACTTCTTTTTGCCTATATATTATTCCGAATTTAATTCGTACGAACAAAATTTATCATTTTATTTGTTTCGGGTTTTGTATTTATCCATTCAAAAGAATTTAAACATCAATTGGCACAAAGGTTTAGAACATCCATTAGAAGAAAGTAGAGAAAACGCATTGAACTCATCAGATGTAATTTTAAAGCAACTCTTTGAAGAATTTCCAATAACCAAAGCTATTCATCAAGAATTAATTGATTTTTATAAGGCAAAAGTGACCGAAAAAAATCCTGCTGATTATAGTTTTATTTATGGAAAATGGATGTTGAACTCAGTAGAAAACAATTCCGCTAATAAGCTACAAAACTTTAATGAAAAGGCTAAAAAAGCTATAGCCGAAGAAATTACAACCATTCTAAAAGCCAATCCTGTTGAAGAAGTTATTTCGCTTGAAGTCGATAAAAAACAGCAAGAAGACTATGTGCTTAGCCACAGTTTTGAAAAAATAGAAACTGCCGAAGAACACGATGGTGGTTGGCGTGATTTTGATGGCGATGATGAACTTGATGAACACAGCGCTGCTTTAGATGAGCTGAATATGAAATATACGGTGCGTGTTGACGATACCACACATTCTGTATATCAAGCAGATTTTGTAGAGAATATGACCGTTTCGGAAAGTGCTGTTAGTGAGGTGCTTTCAAATCATTTTATAGCTTACGATGAATGGGATTATAGCAAACGAAATTATAAACCTGATTTCTGTAAAGTTTACCCTAAAAAAATTGCTGCAAGCGATGTAAATTATTACAAAAAAACCTTAAAAGACAATGCGTCAACCTTAATGGGTTTACGAAAAATGTTGACCAATGTAAACAATAAATTTAGGCAACAACGTCGACAATCACAAGGCGAAGAATTTGATTTAGATGCCTTAACCGATTTGTATATTGATGTACATTCTGGTCACACACCATCGGAAAATGTGTATTTATCCAAACGAAAAAAAGAAAAAGATTTATCCATTTTAATGCTGTTAGATGTGAGTTTATCCAGCGATGGTTATGCCGCAAATAATAGAGTAATTGATGTAGAAAAACAAGTTTCCATCCTTTTTGGAGAAATTTTAAATGAGTTTAATGTCGATTTTTCTATCGATTGCTTTTACTCAAAAACACGTAATTATTCCACATATTTAAATGTAAAAGGCTTTGATGACGATTGGGATAAATCAAAATACAAAATAGGCGCCATCCAACCCGAAGGTTATACTAGAATTGGAGCAGCTTTACGTCATTCAGGAACGCTATTAGACAAACGAGATACCAAAAATAAATGGGTTATTTTAATATCCGATGGTAAACCAAACGATTATGACAAATATGAAGGGAAATATGGTATTAGCGATGTAAAACAAGCCTTAAGAGAATTAAATGAACGCAATATAAATTCGTATGCCTTAGCCATAGAAGCCAATGCAAAGTATTATTTACCACAAATGTTTGGAGCTAATCATTACGAAATACTTACAACACCAGTAGAATTATTACAATCTTTAGCAAAGTTGTATGATAAAATTAAGAGAGAGACGTGATGGAAGACGGAAGACCGAAGACGGAAGACGGAAGACGGAAGACACCCTACAAGGGTTAATATCCGCAAAGTCATTACCCTTGTAGGGTTTTGGTAGAAGAAAAAGTTGGAAGGCCAACGCCTAACAAAGAGATTGCCACGCTATCGCTCGCAATGACAAGTGAAGACAGAAGATGGAAGACTAATGAATAGTAAAATATAATAAATAACATAATAAAAAATCTGCGTGCAACCAAAAATCCGTGCTAATCCGAGTAATCCGTGGCACATTAACCACATAGACACATAGCAAACATAGAAACAATAAATCTGCGCAATCATCAAAAATCTGTGCGCAACCAAATAATTAAATTATGAAAAAAGTAAAAATAGCCTTAGCTGTAGGACTACAATTAGCAATGATTGGCTCGATAGGTAGTTTTGTAAATTGGCCTTATATGAATTA
>WGCT01000168.1 GCA_015493625.1 Draconibacterium sp.
ATAAAAAGAACGTAATATTTAAATAAATGATACAAATAACACTGCCCGATAATAGTGTAAGAGAATTTGCCGAAGCAGTTACCGGATATGAAATTGCAAAATCTATTTCGAACCGGTTGGCAAAAGACGTTTTAGCCATTTCGGTAAATGGTGAAACATGGGATTTGTCGAGGAAAATTGATAGCGACGCCACCATTAAGTTATTTACCTGGAACGACCGTGAAGGAAAAGAAACCTTTTGGCACTCGTCGGCACACCTTTTGGCTGAAGCCATTGAATTTTATTATCCGGGAACAAAATTTGGAATTGGCCCTACAATTGATACCGGATTTTATTACGATGTAGATTTGCCCGAAGGTAAAGTTCTTTCGGAAAAAGATTTGCAAAAGTTAGAGCAAAAAATGCTTGAACTGGCGCGTCAGAAAAATGATATTATTCGTACCGAAGTATCGAAAGCCGAAGCTCTAAAGTTGTTTGGAGAAAAAAACGATGAGCTGAAAGAGGAGTTGATTAGTGAATTGGAAGACGGTACAATAACATTATACAGTCAGGGTAATTTTACCGATTTGTGCCGCGGCCCACACTTGCCAAATACAGGTTATATAAAAGCTATAAAAATTACATCGATAGCTGGTGCTTACTGGCGTGGCGACGAGAAAAACAAAATGCTTACCCGTGTGTACGGTGTAACTTTTCCGAAACAAAAGTTGTTGCAAGAGTACCTTGTAATGATTGAAGAAGCCAAAAAACGCGACCACCGGAAAATAGGTAAAGAGATGGAACTTTTTGCTTTTTCGGAAGCAGTTGGACAGGGGCTCCCATTGTGGTTGCCCAAAGGTGCACAGCTGCGTATGCAACTCGAAGATTTTTTGAAAAAAGTTCAAAAGAAATTCGGCTACGAGCAGGTAATTACTCCCCACATTGGCGATGTTAAGCTTTATAAAACTTCGGGACATTATCAGAAATACGGACAAGATTCGTTTCAGCCAATTACAACTCCAACAGAAGGCGAGGAGTATTTATTAAAACCGATGAACTGCCCACACCACTGCGAGATTTATAAAGTTAAACCAAAATCGTATAAAGATTTACCCGTGCGAATGGCCGAATTTGGAACGGTTTACCGTTACGAACAGAGTGGCGAATTGCATGGGTTAACCCGTGTACGCAGCTTTACGCAAGACGATGCACATATTTTTTGCCGACCCGACCAGTTAAAAGATGAGTTTAAAAAAGTAATTGATATTATTTTTATCATATTTAAAGCGTTGAGTTTCGAAAACTATACTGCACAAATTTCGTTACGCGACCCCAACAATCCTGAAAAATATATTGGCTCGTCAGAAAATTGGGATAAAGCGGAAAAGGCAATTATTGAAGCGTGCGAAGAAAAAGGGTTAAACACAACCACCGAATTGGGCGAAGCCGCATTTTATGGCCCTAAACTCGACTTTATGATTAAAGATGCGTTGGGAAGAAGTTGGCAGCTCGGAACCATTCAGGTAGATTATAACTTGCCCGAACGATTTAATTTAGAGTACATTGGTGCCGACGACAACCGACACCGCCCAATAATGATACACCGTGCACCGTTTGGCTCGATGGAGCGGTTTGTGGCCGTTTTAATTGAACATACAGCAGGGAAATTCCCACTTTGGTTAACTCCCGAGCAGGCAGTTGTTTTACCGATAAGTGAAAAGTATAACGATTATGCAAAAAAAGTTTCAGATTTTCTAAATATTTACGATATTCGCACCGTCGTTGACGAACGTAACGAAAAGATAGGTAGGAAGATACGTGATAACGAATTGAAACACATACCTTATTTGTTAATTGTGGGAGAGAAAGAAGCAGAATCGGAAACGGTTTCGGTACGTCGGCAAGGCGAAGGCGATAAAGGAACAATGACAAACAAAGAGTTTGCAGAATTTATTAATAAAGAAGTAAGAGATCAATTATCAGAATTATATAACTAAAAGGAGGAATTTAAAATAGCTATTAAAAGAAGAGGTCCGAGAAGAAAGTTCCAGCCACGCAGAACGCAGGAGCCACAACACAGGATCAACCATAGAATCAGAGTGCCTCAAGTACGATTAGTTGGGGACAATATCGAGAATCCGGGGATTTTCGATTTACGTGATGCGCTTAAAATAGCCGACGAAATGGAATTGGATTTGGTTGAAATTTCGCCAAAAGCCGAACCACCGGTTTGTAAAATAATTGATTACTCGAAGTTTCTTTATCAACAAA
>WGCT01000169.1 GCA_015493625.1 Draconibacterium sp.
ATGTGTATAAGAGACAGTCTTTACTATTTTTGAACAAAAACATACGAGTGAGTATTATATAATCAGTTCGTTTGGCAATAAATTAAGTTGTAAATTTATGAACGAAAGATTATATGACTATTCTAAAATAATAAATTAAATTGTGGTTAGTATTGACATAAAAACAAATACAATGGTTAAATCTGTACAAATTAGATTCAAAGAAATTTCATTAATTCTATTATCGTTTTTATTAGTGAACTGTGCTCAGGAACAAAAAAAGGAGGTTCCGCCACAAGATGTAAATGTTGTTGTAGTAAAGCAACAGGATATTCAGAGTTATGACGAATTTGTTGCTCAAATTTATGGATATAAAGATATATCGATACGGGCACGCGTTGATGGTTTTTTAGAAGGGGTACATTTTAAAGAAGGTTTTCCGGTAAAAAAAGGGCAGTTGCTTTACACCATCGACTCGCAACCCTATCAGGCAGAAGTATTAAATTTTGAGAGTAAAGTTGCCGAAGCAAAAACCTTATTTGCAAAAGCCGAAAGCGATTTAAACCGGTATAAACCGTTGGCCGAGTCGAATGCAGTGAGCCAGTCGGATTTAGATGCTGCACAGGCACAATGCAATGCTGCCAAAGCATCAGTAGACGCAGCCGAAGCGAGTTTAGAACTTGCTGAAATAAAACTGAGTTATACAAAAATATCTTCTCCAATAAATGGAATTATTGGGAAATCGAAAGCATATGTGGGCGAATATGTTGGGAAAATGCCAAATGCAGTAATATTAAATACGGTATCGCAAATCGATAAAATATTAGTTGAGTTTTTCCTCCCCGAAAAACAATATATGCAAATTATTCGCCATTTTGGATCGGCCGACTCGCTATTTAGCAACTCAGGTCAGGGACGTAACTTTTTAGAGCTTGTTTTAGCCGACGGTAGTACTCTGGAATCAAAAGGACATATTAGTTTTTTAGACCGTGCCGTCAATCAAAACACAGGTTCTCTGCTCGTTCAGGCCGAATTCGATAATAAAAAACGAATTGTACGTCCCGGACAATATGCAAAAATAAAAATACCAACAACATTTAATGATGCCATTGTAATTCCTCAAAAATGCATTGTTGAATTACAAGGAAAGTACTCGGTTTTTGTTGTAGGAAACGACAGTATCGTTAAGAGCAAAGAGATTGTTCCTCAAGCTAAAATTAAAGACTTATTAGTAGTAAAAGAGGGACTGAAAGAGGGAGATAAAATAATTACAGATGGCATTCAGAAAGTAAGAAATGGCATAAAAGTAAATGCATCGGTTGTTGAAATTAAAAGTGTGAATAATTCCAAATAATTAAACTATGTCAGACAGTAAAGGAAACTTTTTTGTTCACCGGCCAATAGTGGCAATGGTAATTGCTATTATAATTGTAATAGTGGGCACCATTAGCCTTGTAGACCTGCCAATAGAACAATATCCAAATCTCACACCACCAATCGTTCAGGTACAAGCCTCGTATACCGGAGCTAATGCCCTGAATGTTGAAGAATCAGTTGCAACACCAATTGAGCAGGAAGTAAATGGTGTCGATAACATGATTTATATGAAATCGACCAATGCCAACGATGGTACAATGAATTTGCAAATATCGTTTGCAGTTGGTACCGACCCCGATATGAATACCGTTTTAGCACAAAACAGAGTTTCGGCTGCAACGGCAAAATTGCCACCCGAGGTTACTAAATTGGGTGTAACAACAAAAAAATCGTTACCAAGTGTATTAATGTTAATTGCGCTAACATCTGATAATCCTGATTACGATCAAGATTTTTTAGGAAATTATGCTTTAATAAATATTAAAGATAAATTAGCTCGTGTAAAAGGTATTGGTGAAGTGAAAATTATGGGAGCGTCAGATTATTCAATGCGAATTTGGATAAAGCCTGACCGACTCTCCAAAATGGGAATAACTGTAAATGAAATTATTAGTGCAATTAATTCTCAAAACGCACTTGTTCCGGGAGGTAAGTTTGGAGCAGAACCTGCTCCTGCCGGAACAGAATTTACTTATACGGTTAGAATGCCTGAACGATTTAACTCGCCCGAAACTTTTGGCGAGATAGTAATAAGAACGTTAGATAACGGTTCGCAAGTTAAATTAAAAGACATTGCAACCATAAATCTTGGCGTTGAAACCTACAATGCTTTTACTCGGTTCAACAAGCAAACTTGTTCTATTATTGCACTTTATCAAGCACCGGGAGCAAATGCTGTTGAACTAAAAGACAACATATTAAAGGAGATGGAAGTCTTAAAAAATGACTTTCCTGAATCAATAAAATATACTGTTTCTATCGATACGGTTGCACCAATAAAGGCAGGTATTAAAGATATTGTAATAACTCTTCTTGAAGCGTTATTCCTTGTCATTTTAGTGGTATTTATTTTTATACAAGACTGGCGAGCAACACTAATACCAACATTAGCCATTCCCGTATCGTTAATTGGTGCTTTTATTTTCTTCCCAATGTTAGGATTTACCGTTAACGTGCTATCACTACTCGGATTGGTGCTTGCTATTGGAATTGTGGTTGACGATGCAATTGTTGTGGTAGAGGCCGTTCAGGTTAATATTGAAAAAGGGATGTCGACAAAAGAGGCAACTTTAGCAGCAATGCGTGCGGTAACAGCTCCGGTAATAGCAACAACACTAGTGCTTGTTGCGGTATTTATCCCGGTAGCCGGAATGGCCGGAATTACCGGAAGATTATATCAGCAATTCGCAATAACCATTGTTGTCTCGGTTATCGTATCATCGGTAAATGCGTTAACATTAAGTCCGGCATTGTGTTCAATAATGCTTAAAGAGCCTAAACCATACAAAGGCCCGTTGGGCTGGTTCTTTTCCAAATTCAATAAAGGAATGGACAAGACAACAGATTCTTATATGAGTTTTACAAGCATTATTGGTCGTAAAATAAAAAGAAGTGTTGTATTTATAATTGTTCTTTCAATCGGAGCTGTACTTTTCGGAAAATTAGTACCAGGTGGTTTTATTCCTGAAGAAGATATGGGATATTTCTTTGTCAACTATCAGTTACCCGATGCAGCTTCGCTTCAACGGTCTGATGTTGTTGCCAATAAAGTTGAAGAGATAATTCTTAGTCACCCGGGAGTTAAATACGTTACAAATGCAACAGGATATTCAATTCTTTCGGGAGCTATGTCGTCGAATCAGGGATTTGCATTTGTTAGTTTAAAAAACTGGGACGACAGAGAACAAACTGCAAAACAAATTATTAACGATATTAATAAACAATTAGTTACCCAAATAAAAGCCGCTAATGCATTTGCTTTTGGTCCTCCGGCAATACCGGGACTGGGAAATGGTTCAGGATTTAGTATAATGATTCAGGATAAAGCCGGTAAAACCCCTCAGTATTTAGCCGAAAACCTAATTCGTTTTATACAGGCCGCCAATGCAAGACCTGAGATTGGCCGTGCATTCTCAACATTTCAGGCAAGTGTTCCGCAACGGTATATGGATGTTAACAAAGAGAAAGCACTAAAAATGGGTGTAAGTCTTAACGACCTATACACCACCGTAGGAGCATTTATGGGAGGTTCGTATGTTAACGATTTTACACGATTTGGAAGGTTGTACAAAACCTATCTGCAAGCCGAACCACAATACAGAAGTAGCGAAAAAGACATCAATAATTTCTTTATAAAAAACAAAAGTGGGGAAATGGTTCCATTGGCTACTTTAGTTGAAATTAAGTCGGTTTCAGGGCCCGAATATACAACACGATTTAACCTATATCGTTCGGCAGAAGTGACAGGAGCTCCCGCTCCCGGATATACATCGGCAGAGGCAATGGCTGCGTTAGAAGAAGTTGCCGACGAAGTACTTCCAAAAGATATGGGATATGCCTGGAATGCAATGTCATATCAAGAAAAAATAGCTTCTGGTTCTCTCGGTGCAATTTTAACATTCTCGCTTATTTTTGTGTTTCTAATTCTTGCTGCCCAATACGAAAGCTGGTCGTTGCCACTTAGTATTTTGCTTGGAACACCATTTGCAATATTTGGTGCATTCTTAGCACTCTGGCTGGGAAGACTTGGAAGCCCAACTTTTGAAAATAATATTTTTGCACAAGTATCATTCGTGATGTTGATTGGGATGGCAGCAAAAAATGCAATATTAATCGTAGAGTTTGCAAACGAAGAGTTTAAGAAAGGATTAAGTTTATTCGATGCTGCAATGGTAGCTGCAAAATCCAGATTCCGACCTATTTTAATGACTGCATTCTCGTTTATTCTTGGTGTATTCCCGTTGGTTATTGCAACCGGCTCGGGAGCCGAAGCAAGAAAAGTAATGGGAATGGCACTCCTTGGAGGAATGGGATTGGCAACACTGCTTGGCGTTTTTATGTATCCGATGCTGTTTGTTGCTATTGGTAAACTTTTTGGCTACGAAAAAAAACGCGATAAAGAATTAGCAGTAAAAAGTAATTCGGAAAATGAAACAACTGTTTAACTAACGATAAAATAAAAAAGAAACATTCATGATAAAAGATTTCACACACAGAAGCATGATTTAGTTAAAACACTAATTTTCTTGTCTTGTGTTTTGATTCTTGTGTCTTGATCCTAAATTTTAAACGGATGAAAAAGTATAAATCAATATTATTTAAATTATCGGTAATAGTAGCTTTCACTGCTGCTTTAAGCAGTTGCATGGTTGGTCCCAACTTTCAAAAAGTCGAAGTGGGAATCGATTCAATTGATACATTCCGGTTTCAGAAAGGAGCCATAGATACTTCTATTGTTGATATGGAGTGGCAGGAACTCTTTAACGATTCAATGCTTGTGTCGCTTATCGATTCGGCACTGACAAATAACTTCGATGCACAAATTGCCGCATCGAGAATTCAGGAATCGCGAGCTTATCTTGGAATGACTAAAGCTGATATGTATCCTTCGTTTTCGTATGGAGGAAATGCGAACTTCGGAAATACAGCAGGGAGTTTTCCTACCGGGCAGAAAGCAAACGGTTCTTTCTCGGTAAATGCAAATGTAAACTGGGAACTTGTTTTTTGGGGGAAATACCGTCGGGCAACCGAAGCAGCAAAGGCAGAACTTGCCGCTTCAGAGTTTGGGTGGAATGTCATTCAAATTAGTTTAATATCTGAAGTTGCAAGCGCATATTATGCTTTGCTCGATTTTAGAAAACGCCTCGAAATTGCGAAACGAACACACGACACAAGAAAAGAGTCGTTACGAATAATAGCAGAAAGATTTGATAAAGGAATTGTTCCGGAGATTGATGTTAATCAAGCGCAAATTCAGGAAGCAATTGCTGCTGGAGCAATACCTGTTTATAAACGTTCTATTGCATATGCCGAAAATGCGTTAAGTATATTAATTGGCGAAAATCCACGCGAGATTATTACCAATACAACCATCGACAGCATAACAATGCCCAAATCAATTCCGGTTGGGTTGCCATCGCAGTTGCTTACACGCCGCCCCGATGTTTTGGCGGCAGAGCAGATGGTAGTAGCTCAGAATGCTCGCATTGGAGTTGCTCAGGCCATGCGTTTCCCATCAATAAGTTTAACAGGATTACTCGGTTTGGCAAGTGCCGATTTATCGGCTTTTAATGCCAGCGATGCAATAATCGGTTCGGCAGGAGCAGGTATTTTCGGGCCTATTTTTCAGTTCGGGAAAAACAAACGCAGGGTTGAAGTTGAAAAAGAACGTACCGAACAAACAAAACTCAACTATAAGAAAACGGTTGCCATGGCTTTTCGCGAAACAGAAAATGCTTTAGTTAATTTACATTCTATCGAAGAAGAGTTATCGTTTGTTGAAGTTCAGTTAAACGCATCTAAAAATGCTTCAATGCTTTCGAAAAAGAGATACGACGGTGGAGTAACCAGCTATTTGGAAGTTTTGGAGGCCGACCGATCGTTGTTTAAAATTGAGCTTTATCATACAGAATTGCTACAACGCAGAATGTCGGCATATATAGAACTCTATAAAACTCTTGGCGGAGGATGGGTTCCCGAAACTGCCGAGGAGAAACTTTCTCAAGAATAAAATCATATTTTAAAAACAAAAAAAGCGCTATTTCTTAAGTTTGAAATAACGCTTTTTTTTATCCCTCAAAACAGGAAAACCTACAACGATAAACCCCAATGCGATTTAATGTATTCAAAAGAATCGCGCATACCAAGGGGTTGAGACGAGGCCGACGCACGGATATAAAACTCCTCTTTATCTTTTTTCCCACAAAACACCGGTTTATCGCTTTTATCGACACTTACAATACAGACATCTTTTTCGTTTAACGAAATTATATTTATTGAAATAAACAGATGACAGCTTTTCCCCAAATCCTGATTTATGCTATTGGTTAATGCCAACATAAATCCGTCGCGGTTCTTTTTACTAAGCGTTTTATAATCGTTTTCCAATCCAATTGCATTTCCTTCGTCATCAATTCCAATAAACAACATTCCACCTTCGGTATTCAAAAATGCCGAAATTGTTTTTGTAATCACACTCGCGAGTTCTTTATTCACTTTTTCCTGCCGGTAGTCCCACCGCAACGACGACTTAAACTCAATAAAATCGTTTTCACCTTTTTCAACAATTACCTGCCAATCATTTTTCGATTCAAAATCGTACAACCGTTTTATTTTGCGCTTGTTTTTAATTCCGCGAACCAACAGAATAACAATAATAAGTACCAATGTAAACACAATACCAATAATCAAATACAATGTACTCCTGTCTTTTTTAAACAGTTTCCAATTATCTACAATCTCAATCAAATCATCGTCGCTTATTTTTTCAATTCCCGAGACGATAAGACTCAACATTTCACTGTTTCCTTTTTTTACTGCCGGACGCATTTTCTCGGCAAACAATGTTTCAAAAATATAATATCCGGCCGGAGGTGCAGGTTGTTTGTATTTTCCAACAGGGTTGGGAACATCGTAGGTAAATGCATCGACACTCTGCAAATGAATTGCATTTATTAGCGAGGCATACGACTTTAAAGTAATTATTTCAAAGTTCGGATAGTTTTTTTGAAGAAACGACTGAGCAAGATTATTCTCGACCAAGTTTATGGGTGTTTTTAAGTTTTTAAGCGAATCGATTTTAATTGTATTTTTTAAAAACAAAACGGTTCTTGTTCGTATTATCGATTCCGAAAAATCTAATTGATTAGCTCTTTCATCGCTATACAACAGCCCGGCAATAACATCAATTTCGCCCTTTTCTGTTTTCTCAATACAACTTTGCAAATCGAGGGGAACAAATTTAATATCGACCCCGGTTTTTTCACTCCACAATTTCCACCAGTCAATAAGAATTCCGCCAAGTTCGCCGTTGCTGGTTACGGTTATATATGGATAATAATCTTCAACACAACCTATTTTTATGGTTTTTGCCGAACCGCTTACGGTAAAAATAGCTATAAATAGAAATAGAATAAGTGCTGTTTGTACTCTCTTTATCATTTCGCTTTTAATTTTTTGCACAATATAAAAATAGTTTTTTTGCCTGCAATATTTTTGCGCCAAGTACTAAAAAAGCCTGTCAGAAAACTGACAGGCTATACATTTCTTGAGCGTAAAAGTGTAATACTATATTACTTTAACATTTACTGCATTCAATCCTTTTTGACCTTCTTCAACATCGAAGCTAACTTTGTCACCTTCTCTAATTTCGGTTGTTAAACCATTTTGGTGTACAAATACGTCTTTTCCACCTTCGTCTGGTATAATAAAACCAAAACCTTTAGAATTGTTGAAGAATTTTACTGTTCCGTTACTCATAATTATAATTTTATATTACTGCAAAACTACTATAATTTTTTGAATACTACTGCTTTTCCGGCAAACATATCATTACAATCCC
>WGCT01000170.1 GCA_015493625.1 Draconibacterium sp.
ATATAATTTCGGCCACAACAAAAGTACTTCCGCCAACAAAAATAAAATCGTTTTTACCAGCATTATTTCGGGCCGTTTGTAGCGCTTCGGCAACCGAATTAAAAGCTGTTCCCACCAATCCGAATTTCAACGCCGTTTCTCTTAAAACCTCTGCATTCAATGCTCTTTCAACGCTTGCTGCTGCAAAATAGTAAGTAGCATTTTTGGGTAGAAGTTTCAAAACAGACTCCGGATTTTTATCGGCAACCGTACCAAAAACAAAATGCAAATTTTTAAAAGCGGTACTTTCAATTTGCTTAACATTCGCTTTAATTCCATCTTCATTATGGCCCGTATCGCAAACAATTAACGGGTTATTGCCAATAATTTGCCACCTCCCCAGCAATCCTGTTTTCTCAACTACACTTTGTAGCCCTGTATAAATATCGTGTTCCTTAATATTCCATCCCTTATTATTTAATAGTTCGATGGTTTTAAAAACTGCCGGCAAATTTTTCTGCTGATACAAACCTGTTAAATCAAGTTTTAATCCAGTATAAACAGGCATTCCCTGCCGCTCTGTACTAACAATCTGTTTTCCATCGGTTCCCAACATCGAGTAGTTAATAACATATTCAGCATCGGCAAAATAAACGGTTGTGGCTTTTCCTTCTGCTCGCTTAATAAAAACTTCGGCAGTCTCTTTTTGTGTGGTTCCAACAACTACCGGCACGTTGTTTTTTATTATCCCCGCCTTTTCGGCAGCAATTGCAGGCAACGTATTTCCAAGCAGGTTGGTATGGTCGAACCCAATATTTGTTATCACACTCACCTCGGGCAAAATAATATTTGTTGAATCGAGGCGTCCTCCCAAACCAACTTCAACCACAGCAATGTCAACTTGTTCGGCAGCAAAATAATCGAATGCCATAGCCACGGTAAGCTCAAAAAACGAAGGCTCAACGTTCCAGCTTTTATTCTTTTCTATAAACTCTACAACCCAGTCGACAACAGCTTGTTTGGGCATCATTTTGCCATTAATTCGTATTCGCTCTCTAAAATCTTTTAAATGTGGCGACGTGTACAGCCCCGTTTTATACCCTGCATTTTGCAACACCGCAGCCAACATATGCGAAACCGACCCTTTCCCGTTTGTCCCGGCAACATGAATTGTTTTAAACTTTTTATGCGGATGTTTATACAGTGTATCGAGCCGGAAAGTGTTTTCCAGACTGTTTTTATACGCAGCCGGCCCTTTGCGTTGAAACATGGGCAAACGTGTATATAGAAATTCTATTGTCTCCGAATAATTCAATCTCATTTTTTTTATTAACCGCTGCAAGTTTATTAAAAAATAAATACTCACCCGCTTTTTGAACTCATTTTATATACATTTAAAAACTGTATAAATTCAAAACTTTTCGACTATGCTAAGCAAAACAAAAAAGAGTAAAATATTTATTCTCGATACAAATGTAATATTACACGACCACACCTGCATTTATCAGTTTCAAGACAACGACATTATTCTTCCAATAACAGTACTCGAAGAGCTCGATAAGTTTAAGCGTGGCAACGACCTCATCAATTTTCAGGCACGCGAATTTACGCGCCTGCTCGACGAGATTGTTGGCGACGAGCTTTTTAACGGTGGAAAACCACTGGGCAAAGACAAGGGAAAACTTCGAATTGAAACAGGGAAACCATTCTCCGAAACATTAAGAAACTCGTTTCGCGAAGACATTCCCGACCACCGGATTTTATCGATTGCCGAGTACACAAAAAATCTATATCCCAAACGAAAAACTATTCTTATTAGTAAAGACATCAATCTCAGAATGAAAGCCAAATCGCTGGGAATACAGTCTGAAGATTACAAAACCGACCAGGTTACCGACACAAATGTTTTAGATAAAACGGTAACCACATTCGAAAATTTTAACGACCAATACATCGATGTTTTATACAATCAAGGGTCGTTTGCTGTAGAAGATGTTAAAGAAAATTTCAACCCCGATGCCAACGAATGTTTTATTTTTAAAGGAATCTCATCGAGTGCGCTGGCACGTTTCGACTCAAAATCGAACCGTATCTACCGTGTTGAAAAAAAATCGGCCTACGGAATAAAACCGCGAAATGCCGAACAAACATTTAGTTTAAATATGCTAACCGACCCCGAAATCAGGCTAATTGCACTTACCGGGAAAGCAGGAACCGGAAAAACATTACTCGCACTCGCCGCGGCAATTGAACAACACCGCCTGTACGAACAAATTTTACTGGCACGCCCCATTGTCGCCCTCAGCAACCGCGACATCGGCTATCTTCCCGGCGACGCAGCCGAAAAAATAAACCCATATATGCAACCGCTTTTCGACAACCTCGGAGTAATAAAACACTCGTTTAACCCGCGCAGCAACGAGTACCAAACAATTGAAGAGATGATAAAAGAGGAGCGGCTCAACATTACACCATTGGCATTTATTCGTGGCCGCAGCCTGTCGAACGCATTTTTTATTATCGACGAAGCACAAAACCTCACCCCGCACGAAATAAAAACCATAATTACACGCGCCGGCGAGGGCACAAAAATGGTATTTACCGGCGACCTGCAACAAATCGACTCGCCCTATTTAGATATGAAATCGAACGGCCTGGCATACATGACCGACCGCATGAAAAATCAAGACGTTTTCGCTCACATTAATCTCGTAAAAGGCGAACGCAGCGCACTGGCCGAACTCGCTAGCAACCTGCTATAAACTCTGCTTCGCCTCCAAATTATTGAAACTATTGTGCTGGCAGCCGGGCTTTCCACTCTACCGGTTTTGCCCCAATCCGGTGTTTGTAACCAATCCGTGTGCTTCCTTCGGTCGCAGCCGTTTGCCAACAAACACTCGGCCGGGTCGGCAACAGGGTGCCGTTTCAATCCCTGCCAGAAAAAAAACGCCCGCATAAAAAGCTATACTCAAACCAAATAGGAACCCGAAAAATCGGGTTTAATAATTTGAAAATTATCGGTTAAGCAATTTTCAAATTC
>WGCT01000171.1 GCA_015493625.1 Draconibacterium sp.
GATGTGTATAAGAGACAGGTTATAACCAAATAGTATTAACCGATAAATTAGAAAATTATGAGTTTTAAAAATACTTTATTAAACGGAACAGAGGGAATATTTAAGCCCGACGGGCTTACGCCAATGCAAAAGCTTACTTTGCGCTTTGTGGTGATGGGTGTATTGTTTTATGGATTAACAGCAATAGAAGGAATGATGATGCGAATGTTACAGGTTGATGTTCATACAATTCCGGGAATTGATGCAGCTCACTATTTTGCAATTATGACTGCCCACCCACTTGTTGGAATTATTGGTTCGTCATACTCAATTGTATTTGGAGCTTTTTTGTTTTTGGTTCCTTTCTTAATAAAAAAGCCACTGTTCAGTATTAAAATGGGGAACTGGACATTTTTATTGGTAACCTTTGGAACACTAACCTTTTGGGGGTCGGCTTTTATAACACATTATGCTCCTTTATATACTTTGTACTGGCCGCTTCCTGCCGATTTTAGTCAATTTAGTCCTGTGGGTGGTGCATTCTTTATTTTAGGAATTGCGTTGGTTATGGTGGGTACAATCCTGTTTGTTATTAACATTTTCAAAACAATTACGTACGTTCCCGAGGGTGAGAAAAGAGAAGTTTCCGGAAGATCGATGCTAGCATCGGCAACAGGTTTTTCGTGGGCCGAAAGTATTTTCCGCAAAAAAAGTAAACGTCGCGAGCATTTGGTAAGCTTACCGGTTGCAGCTATTGCTCGGGGAACAGTCGATACACTCTTAAACGCCGGTATTATTACTTTTACAGGAGTTCTGATTCTGGTTTATATGGTTGCCGAAATTTTCGGAACCAGCCTGAAAGACACTGCTATTGATGCATTACTTTATAAAAACTGGTTCTGGTGGGGATTAGACTTAATTGCCGATGGTTTGGTATTAATATTTGTGGCCGGAACCTGGTATTTGCTTGCTACATTAATTACCGGTAAAAAATTGTATATGGCCAACATTGCCCGGTTGGCATTGTGGGTAGAACTTGTGGTTTCGTGGACAGTGTGGTCGCACCACCTTATGTCGGACCAGGCACAACCCGGAATTCTGAAACTCGTTTCGGGTGAATTTGTTACGGCCTTCGAACTGATTACGCAAGGACTGGCCTTCTTTATAACAATTATTACACTTTGGAGTGCCCGACCTTTAAAAATGACAAATCCTCTGAAATTTTTACTTGGAGGATTGTTGGGATTTGGATTGGCCGTTCCGGCCGGAATTATTCAGGCCGATTTGGGACTGAACAGAATTCTGCACAACACACAATGGATTATTGGACCACACGTTCACGTTGCAATTTTAGTCGGCTTAACAATGACTCTCTATTCGGCTATCTATTTCTTACTCCCAATTCTTACTAACGGAGCTAAACTGTATAGCCAGAAACTGGCAAATATCCATTTCTGGTTGCACATTGTTGGGGGTATTGGAATGGGAGCTTTTATGGGAATGGCAGGAATGAAAGGAATGTTGAGAAGAACACTTTACTACGAAGGAGAATATAATACATTTATGATTCTTGCTGCTTTAGCAGGTGCATTGCTTCTTATTGCATTTTTTATTTTCTTGTTCAATATTGTTATGACCGTTGGAATTAAAGGATTGTTAGGAATATTTATGCCGGCAAAAAACAAAACGAAAGATTTACTTTCTGCACAGTAATAATTATATAAACTTTAAAAGAGGCGATTTTATTAGCTGATTCGTTAAGTTTTTAAAATCGCCTCTTTTTTTAGTCTAAAGAATTCCTCAAAGCTTTGCCTCGGGGTTCCATATCTTCTCCCCTGAATCTCCGGGGAGATGTCTTTATAAATCTGCCGTGGGGTCGAACCGAATTTCAGGAACAATTTTCAGTAAAATTTTACGTACGGTTTCATTAATATCGGGGTTGCTGTTTTCGGCAACAATAAATGGATTATCGGGCACTTCGAATGGCGCCGATATTCCTGTGAAATTTGGAATTTCTCCGGAACGCGCTTTTTTGTATAGCCCTTTAGGGTCGCGCTGTTCGCAAATTTCAAGCGGAGTATCTACAAATATCTCAAGAAAATTATCTTCGCCGATAATCTCTTTTGCCATCTCTCTCATTTTTTTTGTGGGACTAATAAATGCGCAAATTAAAATAATACCACAGTTCATAAACAGTTTCGAAACCTCGGCAATTCGTCTGATGTTTTCCATCCGGTCTTCGTTAGTAAACCGTAGGTTTTTGTTTATTCCCGAACGAACATTGTCGCCATCAAGAATCTGGCAAAAATAGTTCAGTTCAAATAGTCGTTTTTCGAGCAAACTTGCCAGCGTAGTCTTTCCCGAACCCGAGAGTCCTGTCAGCCAAATTACTTTGGCCCTTTGTTTTAAATAAATCTCTTTGGCCTGCCGGTCTTTTATTTTATCGAATGTGGTATAAATGTTACTCTCCATATTTATTTTTCTGTGTTTTATTAATACCAACCAGCTATTACTTTACAATAAAAAATGGATTTAAAAGATTGCGTTTATTGTAGCTTAGTTCGCCACTTAAATTGGCGAGCCATAGTTTTTTGCCGGCTGCATTTGCTATGGCGTGCCCTGCTCCGGTGTCCCACTCCATGGTTGGGCCAAAACGAGGATATTCATCGGCTGCACCTTCGGCAACCATACAAATCTTTAACGAGCTTCCTTTCGAAACAATATCAATCTCACGATGTTTTTTTCTTAATGCAGCAATGTAATTTTCAGTTTCCGTATTCATATGCGAGCGGCTGCCAACAATAACAAAATTTTTGTTACTGCTTTTTTGTGGCAGTTTCAATCCTTCTCTTTTTATCTCGTCAAAAGTTATTTTGGCATTATTTGTTTTAATTTTCCATGCGCCCTCTTCCAAAACTCCAACATACAAAATTTGTAAAACCGGAACATAAATAATGCCCATAACAGGTTTTCCCTGTTTTATTAAGGCAATGTTTACCGTAAACTCATCGTTTTTTTTGATAAACTCTTTGGTGCCGTCCAACGGATCGACCAGCCAAAATGTATTCCACTTTTCACGCTCTTTATAATTTACGGTTTTCCCCTCTTCGCTTAAAACCGGAAAGTTTGTTTTTAACAGAAACTTTTCAATTATTTTATGGCTTGCTTTATCGGCAATGGTAAGCGGCGAGTTGTCGGCTTTTTTTTCAACCGAAAAATCGGATAGCGGATTGTTGTAAATCTCCAGTATTGCCAATCCTGCTTCTATTGCTGCCGAAATTGTTGTGTTTATCATATTTTAAATTGTATCGTCTGCTCCTTAAAAAACTAAGGTGTTTTTAAAGGGAGATAAAAATACGTCCTTTTTTTTAATTTATACAAATCTCCTAAATCTTAAAGTTGGAATTGCCAACATAAAAAGTTAGCACTCTTTTAATATTTTGTAAATTACATTTTGTAAATAGCAATGCAAACAACAAACAGAATATTATGCTTTGTATCTACCTGAAAAACAGCTCTCCCTTTTTTTGCCTTGCTGCCGAAGAGTACTTTTTAAAGAATTTCGATGATGATATTTTTATGCTTTGGCAGAGCGAAAAGACGGTTGTTGTTGGTAAACATCAGAATATGTTTGGTGAAATAAACTACCGGTTTGTTCGCGAAAACAGTATTGCTGTGGCACGGCGTATTTCGGGTGGTGGCACTGTTTTTCACGATGCCGGCAATGTAAATTTTACGTTTATTAAAACTCTAAAAAATCAGGCTGAGATAAGTTTTAGCCGGTTTACAAAGCCCGTAGTCGAAGCGTTGGCAAAACTGGATATTGTTGCAACAACCTCGGGGCGGAATGATTTACTCATTAATGGGAAGAAGATTTCGGGGAATGCCGAACATATTTACAAAAACAGGGTGCTTCATCATGGAACACTTCTCTATAACTCCGATTTAACGAACCTTGGGAACGCAATTAAAATTGTGCCGGGAAAATATACAAGCAAAGCAGTACAATCGAATCGCAGTGAAGTGGGTAACATTATTTCGTTTCTAAAAGAAAAATTTGGCACCGGCGAATTTATCCGGTTTTTGCTTAAAAATCAACTCGAAAAGAGGAACACTGTTTTTTATGAATTAAACGAAACAGACAACAAAGAGATTGAGTATCTGGTTAAAAACAAATTTATTTCGAAAGCGTGGAATTTTGGATTTTCGCCGAAATATACGTTTAAAAACAGGGTTGAAATAGAGGGAAAATCGATTGATATTGAACTTATTGTAAAGAGAGGAAAGATTGAGAACGCTCAAATATCGGGTAGCTACTTTGCTCATCATACAGCGCAAGCAATAGCCGAAGGATTAAAAAACGAGTGGCATATTTTCGACGAAGTTCGTAACGTTATTTTAAAAACTCTTCCCACTATTTCAAACGATGTGGTTTATTGTTTTTTTTAAAAAAAAGCCGGCCCTTTTCAGAACCGGCATCAATATTTTATTCCTCTTTTAAGAAGAAGGTTTTTACTCTTTATATGCTTCTATTAAAACCTCCAGAATTTTCTTTCCGGCGGCAGCAACACTGCTCCCCGGGCCAAAAATAGCAACGGCACCGGCATCGTACAAATATTTATAATCCTGCGCCGGAATTACTCCTCCACAAATTACCATAATATCGTCGCGACCAAGTTTTTTAAGCTCTGCAATTACGGCGGGCACCAATGTTTTGTGTCCTGCTGCCAGCGACGAAACGCCCAAAACATGCACATCGTTTTCAACAGCTTGTTTAGCGGCCTCTTCGGGAGTTTGAAACAGCGGTCCCATATCCACATCGAAACCGAGGTCGGCGTAACCGGTGGCAACAACTTTTGCCCCACGGTCGTGCCCGTCCTGCCCCATTTTAGCAATCATAATACGTGGCTGGCGACCTTCCATTTCGGCAAACTGTTTTACCAATTTCTGCGCCTCAACAAACTCGTCTTTATCTTTTGCTTCCGATTTATACACGCCTTCAATTGTTCTGATTACTGCTTTGTATCTTCCGGCAACTTCTTCACACGCATCGGAAATTTCTCCCAGCGATGCACGGTTTTTTGCCGCTTCTATCGACAAAGCTAATAAATTTCCTTTACCGGTTTTTGCTGCTTCGGTAATGGCTGCTAACGATGCTTTTACTTTGTTTTCATCGCGCTCGGCACGCAGCTTTTTTAACCGCTCTATTTGCGATAAGCGTACGGCAGTGTTGTCAATCTCCAAAATATCAATCGGGTCCTCTTTTTCGAGACGGTATTTGTTTACTCCAACAATGGTTTGCGTTCCCCCGTCAATTTTCCCTTGAGCTCGTGCAGCAGCCTCTTCAATTCGCATTTTCGGAACACCGGTTTCAATGGCTTTTGCCATTCCGCCCAACTCCTCAACTTCCTCTATTAATGCCCACGCTTTTTCGGCAATCTCTTTGGTTAGTGTTTCAACATAATACGAACCGGCCCACGGGTCTGTCGAGCGACAAATCTCGGTCTCTTGCTGAATGTACAACTGCGTATTTCGTGCAATTCGTGCCGAAAAATCGGTTGGCAATGCAATTGCTTCGTCGAGTGCGTTGGTGTGCAAACTCTGTGTGTGACCGAGTGTTGCGGCCATGGCTTCAATTGTCGTGCGACCAACATTATTAAACGGGTCTTGCTCGGTAAGCGACCACCCCGACGTTTGCGAGTGGGTACGCAGTGCCATCGATTTTGGATTTTTTGGGTTGAACTGTTTCACCAGTTTTGCCCAAATCATTCGTGCGGCACGCATCTTTGCAATCTCCATAAAATGGTTCATTCCCACTGCCCAGAAAAACGACAAGCGCGGTGCAAATGCATCAATATCCAGTCCTGATTTTACACCGGTTCGAAGATAATCCAGCCCGTCGGCGAGTGTGTATGCCATTTCAATATCGGCAGTGGCACCGGCCTCCTGCATGTGGTAACCCGAAATTGATATGGAGTTAAACTTCGGCATTTTTTGCGAAGTGAATTCAAAAATATCGGCAATAATCCGCATCGAGAAATCGGGCGGATAAATGTACGTATTCCGTACCATAAACTCTTTTAGAATATCGTTCTGGATGGTTCCCGAAAGTTGTTCGAGGGTTGCACCCTGCTCCAGTCCGGTTACAATATAAAAGGCCAAAACGGGTAAAACTGCTCCGTTCATTGTCATCGACACCGACATTTTATCGAGTGGAATTTGGTCGAACAGAATTTTCATATCCAGAATCGAGTCGATGGCAACTCCGGCTTTCCCAACATCGCCAATCACGCGTGGATGGTCGGAGTCGTAACCGCGGTGTGTGGCTAAATCGAACGCCACAGAGAGTCCTTTTTGTCCGGCGGCAAGATTGCGTCGGTAAAAAGCATTCGACTCTTCGGCGGTAGAAAAACCTGCGTACTGGCGAATTGTCCACGGTCGCATGGCGTACATTGCAGAATAAGGTCCGCGAAGAAAAGGTGCCAGTCCGGCAGCATAATTCAGATGCTCCATTCCTTCCAAATCTTCTTTTGTGTACACCGGTTTTACCGGAATCTGCTCCGGTGTTTTCCAGTTCTTTTCAATATTGTTTTGTGCAATCCATCTGGCAATGTTTTGTTGCTGCGTGGCTGCTTTTATGTTTATGTTTTTAAAATTCGGTTTCATAATTTTTTTGTTTTGACTATTTGATTTATAGACACAGGATTGTTAGACTTTAAGATACAAGACTACAAGTTTATATGCTTTTTGAAATGAAAAATCATTTTCTGAAGTTCTTGAATTTTTTCAAGATAAACATATAATTCTTTTTCGGAATAATAGTCTAAATCGTATCCAATATAAATCTGAGATTCAAGTTCATAAGATGAACCTGTGGCAATATCTAAAAATCTTTGTCGGTTCCTCTGCCGGAACCCTCTGCAATATTCGAAGGAATAGAAATGGCCGCTCTTCGCATCTGAGATGTAAGAACAAATAATTCATCTTTAGGAAACTGTCTGGTTAATACATAAATATCCTTAACAAATTGTCTGCTTTTTTGCCAAATTTTTAACTCTTTGAAATTGTGCATAATAAAATTTTAAGGTTCTTTAAGTCTTGATTCTCTCTATCCTGTATCTCTAAATCTTGTGTCTCTCTGTCTTGAATCTTTTAGTCTTGTGTCTCTATTCTTTTAGTCTTGTGTCTAATAATCTAATATCTAATAATCTAAAAAGTTCAAATCCCAAGTTTTTCCTGATAATTTATCAGCTCCTCCAAAATATTACTTTTTACGTGAATGAAATTTGTAATTCCTTTCTCTTCGAGTTCAGCTTTGCAAGCAGGAGCACCGGCAACAACCAAAATTTCATCATCGAGAAGCGACGCTACTTTCGGAACAATTTCGGCATATTCATCGTCGGAGCTGCAAACCACCACAATGTTGGCACCGGCTTTTTTTGCTGCTGCCACGCCCTCTTCAACCGTTTTAAATCCGTTGTTATCGATTACGGTAAATCCGGCCACGGCAAAGAAGTTACAACTGAACTGTGCACGTGCTTTCCGGAAAGTGAGGTTTCCGATGGTAAGCATAAAAGCCACCGGGCGTCTGTTTGTTTTCGAATAAATATCGGTGGTGTAACGCAATGCCTCGAAAGGTTGTGCTCCGCGGTATGGTTTTAGCGTTTCTACCTCTGCATCGTCGGCAGTTAAGTCAACTGCATCGAAAAGCGAGCCGTCGAATTCGGTTTCAATTTTCTCGTTGAAATTAGGAAACTGGTTTGTTCCCAACAGGTTTTCGCGGCGCAAAGCAATGTTTTTATCGCGTTTGGCAGCCATCTCTTTTATTTCATTCTGAATAAAACCTTCGCGGAAGGTGGCAATAAAACCGCCTTTCTCCTGAACCTCGAGGAACAATTTCCACGCTTCGTTAATTAGCGAGTTTGTTAAGTTCTCGATGTAATACGAACCGGCAGCCGGGTCAACAATTTTATCGAGATACGACTCCTCTTTTAACAGAGCCTGCTGGTTGCGAGCAATGCGCTCCGAGAATTCGGTGGGCTCTTCGTAAATGGCATCGAATGGCAAAACAGTAATTGAATGTGCCCCGCCCAGTGCCGCCGACATTGCTTCTGTTTGTGTACGAAGCATATTTACGTAGGGGTCGTAAACGGTTTTGTTAAACCGGTTGGTTTCGCTGTGTGCAATTAGTTTTGCCGAGTCGTTGGATTTTGGATTGTACGCTTTTACAATTTGTGCCCAAAGCAGGCGGGCAGCACGCAATTTTGCAATCTCCATAAAATAGTTATTGCCAATTCCGAAATTGAATTTTATGGCGTTTGCAACATCATCTATCCCGATACCATCGTCGGTAATCATGTCGAGATATTCGGCACCCTGAGCAAGCGAAAAGGCCAACTCCTGAACAATGGATGAGCCGCTGTTGGCAAAAAATTTACCGTGTACAGAAATTGAGCGAAACTGAGGCAATAATTTTACCTCCTCAATTGTATCTGCCAATTGTGCCAGTATGTTATTATTAAGTTTACCTGTTAACACAAACGTTCCGAGCGGGTCGATTGATGCCGAAGCAACAACATTTTTGTTTTCCCATTTTCCTTCGGCAACAAACTCTGCAAAAAGTTTTGCACAGTTACTGCTGTCGGTAGGGCAAACCAAATTTATTTCGGCCGCTTCCAAACAGATGTTGTTTAACAAAACAGCGAGGTCGGCTTTTGTAATTTTGTTGCAATCGTTAAAAAGAAATCCAAGCGAGGTAACGCCCTTTCCTAAAATATCGAGTGCTTTTTTATTGGCTTCGGCAAAGTTGGTTACAAAAATATTTTGCCGAACCAGCCACTCGTTATCTCTCTTTTTATTTCCACGTACAAAAGGAAATTCTCCCGGCAATGTGTCGAGGTAATTCAAATCCTTTAAGTTTTCTTCGCGATAGTACGGGCGGACTTTAAATCCTTCATAGGTTTTCCAGACAAGTGCCCTTTCGTAGTCTCTGCCTTTTAAATCGGCATTAATTTTTGCTTCCCATTCATCGGTTGTAACAGGCGCAAAATCGGTGAAAAGCTTTTGCTTTTTTTTTGCCATGTTGAAAATTGTTTTATAAAATCGTATGGCAAAATTAGCTTAATTAAATGACTGACAATCAGAAACTGTATCGATTTTACTGAATATTAACAAAGGTTGAAAACGGCAAATCCTTAATTTGGTAGAATTACTTTCTTTTTCAGAATATCTTTAATTACAACGTCGGAGAAATAGATGGCTTCATCTTCTACCGATTTCATATTTACTGTTTTTGTTCTGCCGGTCCACAACAATTTTTCCGAAGCTACATCGTACAAATTACACTCTAAAAAATAGGTGTAGTCGTCGACATAATAACCATCGTTATATACCGTCGCCAGCGAGTATGCATAGTAGTTATAATATGCACCACCGGCATACGGACTTCCATAATAACCCGGGCCGCCCATAACATACGGACTTCCGTAATAACCGGCGCCTCCAGCCATATAATTGTTGTCGCGAACAAATCGTTGCTCTTTTTCAATATTAAAAATCGAAATAATCATTAATGCATCAATTTTGTTCTCTTCAACTTTCTGAACTACTTTCCTTTTTAAATCTTCCTTATCTTTAATAAGTTCTTGTAGTTGATCCATTTTTCCTGCCATCGGAAAAATCTCATAAGTAGGAATGGCTTTTATTCCTTCCTTTTTAAAATCGGCAACCACAGCCCGCTCTATTAAATATCGGTTCGATGCATTTGGCGTAAGTGCCACCACCGCAAGTTTGTTATAACTTTTAGGTGTAACCTCTTCGTTTGCCCACGACCGTACTAATTTTGTTGATGGGCCGCAACCAATAAACATAACAGCAATAAAAAACAGTGCAATAATTGAATTTCTCATTTTTAAGTTTTTATCTGTACATAAATAATTCTTCAAAGAAAGTGTAAAAATTCCTTAATTCAATACCGGTAGTTAATTTAATCGAAAAAATATACTGGAATACTTTTATTCGAAAGAACAACCTAACCGGTTAATTGTTTTGTAGATACAAGTAAAAAGAAAAAAAATTATAAAAAGTTCGGCATTTTAATTGAACCCATAGAGCTTTTAGCAAAAAGAACAAATTCAATTGAAATTGAATCGTCGGTAGTTCGGGGAAAAGATGTGCTTGAATACGAGGCCGATATGGTTTCGCTTTTCAACTATATGATTGGAAATACCGACTGGCGAATAAAAGGTGGTCATAATATGAAGTTTCTCAAATCGTTAACACAATTATCAACACAGGTCATTCCGGTTCCTTACGATTTCGATTATTCGGGTTTTGTCGATGCTCACTATTCGTTTCCCCAAAGTTGGACAAGCATTGAACATGTAAAACAGCGCGAGTATATGGGATATTGCAGGGAGAATTCCGATGAATATAAAAAAATCTTTCAGCTGTTTCTCGATAAAAAAGATGAAATATTCGACACAATCGATTCGTTCAGTTATTTGTCGGAACGCGAAAGAAAATCGCTTCATGGTTATATAGAGAGTTTTTATAAAGAAATGGATAATCCGGAAGATTTACTCTATACATTAAAATCGGAATGCAGGAGCCTCGACTTTTAAATTTAAATGAAATGAATTTACTTTTTAACTTATCAGGATTTAACTTGTTAGTTAGCGGAGAACAGTGGTTCGATTTTCTAAGCCGGTTTTTTGCCAATTTTATTTCACTATTTATTCTTATTCGGTATATTTTCTATCCGAACAACGGTCAGTCGAAATACCTTTTTATTTTTTATATGACCGGATTAATGATTTTTCTTATCTCTTCAACACTCGATCAGGTTACTCTTAACATTGGAATTGCATTGGGGTTGTTTGCCATTTTTGGCATTATTAGGTTTCGTACTCCTCCGGTTGGGTTAAAAGAGATGACTTATCTTTTTATTTCGATAGGAATGGCTGTAATAAATGCTCTTGTAGAGTTTAATGTTGCCAATTAGTTTGGTTTAATAATTGCCAATTTTATTATTTTAAGTTCAGCCTTTTTTATGGAAAAATATACACCACGGCAAACCATTATTCGTAAAGTTTTGGTTTTTTCTCCATCGAGTTTTGCAATATTAAACAGCAATAAACTACTTAAAAAAGAGATTGAAGAGATAACCGGAATTAAAATAATTAAAGCCGATATTTCGAAAATGAATAAGGTGAAGAATGAAATTACAGTCTATATTTCGTTTAAAATGGTTGAGAATTTACCCGCCGGTTTATTAAACGATGAGGAGACAGAAAAGAGTAAGGAATTACCAGAAAATAGTTATTGGGGAAGTTTGTTTAGCAGCAATTATTAACTTTTTAGTTCAAAAAAAAGGTTTAGCAAAACTGCCAAACCTTTTTTTATATCAAAGAAAAATCTCTACTTCATTCCAATACCCAATCCAAAACTAATGTACGACACACTGGGGAAATCACCAGCTTTCGGACTGTAATTATACTTTACTTTAAACGAAAGTACTGTACTTCTGCTCATGTCGTATAACAAACCAACCTCGGGTGCTACATTAAACAACCATTTGTCCTGGCTCAGTGTAAATACACCAATATCGTTTGATTGTTTAGCATACGAAGTACCAACGCCAACGCCAATATAAGGAGTTGCAGAGTTTCCGGTAAAATATTTTTTTGCATTAATATTTAATGGAACTACGTTAGTGTATCTGAATTGTGTTCCGGTTATTGTTAAATCGTTATAATCAAATGTTTCGCCCGAGATTTTCTCTCTGAAAATATTCCAGCTTGTAACAAATCCCATCGAGAAATCTTCGCTTAAGTAGTAGTTTACTTCAAAATCAACTCCTCTCGGACTGAAATTATTTGTAAAATCTGCTGTTTCGCCTAAACTAACTGCCGGTAAATAATTTACAATTATTACGGTCTCGCCTTGTCCTCTTGCAATAAAAGAGGCCAGACTTAATACGATTATTGCTATATATTTATTCATTTTTAGTATCTTTTTTGTTTAAATATGGACTTTGCTTAAACACTTGTCCAATTTGTTTGGTCAATCTGGATGCAATATTACTATCCGAACCGGATAATATTCCGTTTACACCACCTGTCCATATCACCGGAATTTTTCCTGATGGTTGGTCAGGGTTGTGGGGAATTTCTGCGGCATTCATATCTACCATATCAATTAATACCGAGCCAACAGTATATCCGTAACTAGGATAAACCGGATAGACCGGATAAATTGGGTAGCCGGGATACCAAGGATACCAATAATCCCAAGGATACCAGTACCAGTAATCCCACCAATAGTAGTAGTAATTAATGTCTGTTGCAAGGGCTGAAACCATAATCGAAACATCGGCATCAATTTTTCCGTCAACGGTTGTATCTGCCTCCGTTTTTTCTGTCCATCCCAAATTTGAAAGATTTTTTCGCACTTCCGAAAGAATATGATTCTTTTGTGTGTGGTCAATATCTTCCGAACCTTCATCATCGTCAATGTACACAATTGTATCGTACAAAAAGAATGACGATAATTGTGTAAAATTCTGAGTAGAATCGTACTTTGTAACGGCTATATCCAGTTCTTCAACAGTTGCATCGAATCCCGGATAACAGGAAGCAACCAAAAAAGAAATTGGTATAACAAATACAAAAAGTTTAATTAACTTTTTCATAGCATAAAATTTATAATTAATATTTGTTTACATTTTAAACATTACTGTAACATCATAGGGTTATAATTGTTTAATAAAACTATAAGTGTTTAAGTAACGTCGCTGCATTGTTGTTTAAGATGTGCAAAAGTAGAAAAAGGTTGCGTTGTGGACGAATGTTTTTTTTGCGTTAAAAAACTTTAATACTATTTCTATTTCCTTAGAATATCGATTTTCCCTCCCGAACCCAGTTTTATTATGCTCGATGGCTGTGCAGGTATTCGGTTGTCTTGCCTGAACTTAACAATGTAATCGACTGCACTTTTTATATCGTCCGAAATTTCATCGAAAAAGGCGGGCGATTTTTCACCGCTTACATTTGCCGAAGTAGAAACTACCGGCCGGCGGAATCGTTGTAATAACTGGCTTGTAAATCTCTCTTTTGTAAAGCGGATTCCAACACTTCCGTCGCTGGCAATTAAATTTTTTGCCAGATTTTTTGCATTCTGATAGATAACAGTGAGTGGCGTTGTTGTAATCTCCACCAAATCCCAGGCAACTTCCGGAACATCATCGACATAACGTTCCAATAGTGCCGGGTTCTCCATGAGTACCAGCATGCTTTTCGAGTCTTCGCGCTTTTTAATTTCGTAAATTCGTTTAACTGCTTCGGGGTTGGTAGCGTCGCAGCCAATTCCCCAAATGGTGTCGGTGGGGTATAAAATTACACCTCCGCTTCGTAGTATTTCAACAGCTTTTTTTAGGTCGTTGTGCATTGTTTTATGAGCTAATTTTGAAGTACAAAGAGATTAAATTTTGTGCATATTTTTTGGGGTGAAAAAGTTTTGCACGTTCGGTTCCTTTGTCGGTTATTTTTTTTCTGAATGAGTGGTCTTCGAGCACCTTTTTTATCTGTGTCCCAATTTCGTTACTGTTTTTGGGGTCGCATAAAACGGCAGCTCCGCCGGCAGTTTCGGGCAGGCACGAAACATTCGATGTAATAACCGGGCAACCACTTGCCATCGACTCAATTACCGGCAATCCGAACCCTTCAAACAGCGAGATATAAACCGACAGTTCGGCTCGCTGATAAAGTGCAGCTAAATCTTTTGCCGGAATACTGTTTAAAAATTTCACTTGACTTTCCATTCCGTTTTCGGTACTATATTTTAGTAACCCGGCCGAATACAAAGTAGGTTTTCCAACAAAAATAACTGGAATAGAAATTTTAGCCGAATGAATTGCCTTTAGCAGCGATAACTGGTTTTTCCGATGTTCGAGCGTACCAACCGAAAGGATATATTTTTCGGGTAAGTTGTATTTTTCAATTAAATACTCTGTATTGCGCCGCTCAAAAAAACGTGGCGAAATGGATTGATAAATAACCTCTATTTTCTCCGAATCTACATTAAAATATTTTATTAAATCTTGTTTGGTTTGCTCGCTTATTGCAATAATCTTTTTTGCTGCCAGGCATGCATATTTTACTTTTCGCGAATATATTTTACGGTCGATGGGTTTATAAAACTGCGGGAAACGCATAAAAATCAGGTCGTGAATGGTAACCACCGCTGGCACGCTCGATTTGTGTACACCGTCGGGAAGCTCGTTGCTCAGCCCGTGAAAAAGGTCGAGTTTATGTTTGTGCAACTGCCCGCTAACCGAAAAACTTCGCCACAACGATTTAAACAATTTCGAAACAGGGCTGTCGGGCGAGATAATATCGAACTGATTGTAGTGGTGAAACAACTCCTTTTTTATCTCGGGAGTAAACAAAATATATTTGTTTTCAGAAGAGTATTTGAGCAAAGCATTTAATGTGTTCCGGCTGTAGTTTCCCAGTCCCGAAGCATTTAAAAAGGCACGTTTTGCATCAAATCCGATTTTCATCTCATTCATTAATTTGTTGTAAATATATACGAAATAGGCCGGATTTTAGTTTCTGGCTCAAAGACAATGTATATAATTTGTTCCATGCTTTAATCTGGTGATTGCAACTTGTTGGATAATTAGGTGTTAGCCGTTAATCCTAACAGATTAATATTCATTTTCAAATCATGGAAATTAATGGCTAAAGATACTATCTTAAATACCAAACAAATTTTAATCTTTTTTCCGTATTTTTGCATTGCGGAAAGAGGACTTCCTGCGAAAGCTTTATACGGATGTTCATCTTGTGTAGGTGGGGAAACC
>WGCT01000172.1 GCA_015493625.1 Draconibacterium sp.
ATTCATATCTTCTCTATATTGAAAAGAAAATAGATAAGTAGTAAATTTGGTTATATTTAAATCGAAGCTTTGTGAAAAATAAAACCCTAAAGAACATGATTCTTTAGGATTTTAAAATGTTCAACAAAAAATATCGGCCCGGTTAATAGGCAAAAAGCGGATAATCTTTCATTAATTGATTTACTTTTTCGCCAATCGATTTAATTCTTTTTTCATCGTTAATATTTGCAATGGCATCGTCGATTAGCTGAACCACAACAGGCATAAAATCTTCTTTTACCCCGCGTGTTGTAATTGCCGGAGTTCCCACACGCAACCCTGAAGTTTGAAATGGCGAACGGCTATCGAACGGAACCATATTTTTATTTACAGTAATCTCAGCATTTACCAGTGTATTCTCCACCACTTTCCCGGTAATTTCGGGGTATTTTGTACGCAAGTCAATCAGCATCGAGTGGTTGTCGGTACCTCCCGAAATAACTTTGTATCCCAAGTCGATAAAAGCCTGCGCCATTACAGCAGCATTCTTTTTTACCTGCGCCTGATACTCTTTGTATTCAGGAGTAAGTGCCTCGCCGAAAGCAACAGCTTTTGCTGCAATAACGTGCTCTAACGGGCCACCTTGCTGGCCGGGGAAAACAGCAGAATCGAGCAACGATGACATTTTTCTAACGACTCCTTTCTTTGTTACAATTCCCCACGGATTATCAAAATCTTTTCCTATTAAAATTACTCCTCCGCGCGGGCCACGCAATGTTTTATGTGTTGTAGAAGTAACTACGTGGGCATGTTTTACCGGATTATCTAATAAGTCGGCAGCAATTAAACCGGCGGGATGCGCCATATCGACCATAAATAGTGCGCCCACTTTATCGGCAATTTTTCTCATTCGTGCATAGTCCCACTCCCGGCTGTATGCCGAAGCTCCTCCAATAATTAACTTTGGTTTATGTGCTATGGCAAGTGCCTCCATCTCGTCGTAATCAACTCTTCCGGTCTCCTCTTTTACGCGGTATGCAACCGGCTTATACAAAATACCCGACGAGTTTACAAACGAGCCGTGCGAAAGGTGCCCGCCATGCGAAAGGTCGAGGCCAAGAAATACATCACCCGGTTTTAAAATAACACTTAAAACAGCTGCATTTGCCTGAGCTCCCGAATGCGGCTGCACATTTGCCCACTCGGCGCCGTACAGTTCTTTAATTCGGTCGATAGCTAACTGCTCGGTCATATCAACAAACTGGCAACCACCATAATAGCGTTTACCCGGATAACCCTCGGCATATTTATTTGTCATTACCGACCCCATTGCTTCTAAAACCTGATCGCTAACAAAGTTCTCCGATGCAATAAGTTCAATCCCTCCAAGTTGGCGTTCACGCTCTTTTTTAATAATATCAAAAACCAAAGTGTCTCTCTTCATCTCAGTTATTCTTAAATTTTAAAAGCTCAAATATAACACAATTTAATGCACTCGATTGTCGATATAGTTCAGAAAAAACCATAACTTTTAAACAATTAATACCACATTGTTTAAAAACCTTTCGTTTAGTTAAAATATTAATTGAGTATATTTGAGCTTCCACAGAATACAATTAACTAAGCTTGGCTTGTACATTTATTTATGAAAAACAAATTGAATATCCGCCCACCGTTTTTAAGTGCTTTGTGTATCTTAACTTTTGTTGGCAGTTCTCTCGGATTTATCGGCTATTTTTTTGCTTCTGTTTTTTTTGAAAAGAGTTCGGAGCTGATAATAAAGTATTCGTCGTGGCACTCTACCGATGCCATTTCGCCTCTCTATTTTACACTATTAATGGTTCTTTTTGCCTTCTCGTTAACCGGTGCCATAAGAATATGGAAATTCAGAAAAGGCGGATTTCTTATCTATTCAATAGCACAAATAGGCATCCTGTTTTTACCTGTAATTTGGATTGACTGGAATGCATTTTCGGCCACCAATGCAATTGCAACAACTGTTTTTATTGTTGGGTATGGTTTAAGTTTAAAAAGACGTAATCATTAAATAATAGAGGCCGGCTAATCTTTAAATTCCCAGCAACAACTTTCCGGCATCTTTTCCTTCAGTAAACATTCGCTCCGGATTTTCAATCATCTCCTTTATTTTTACTAAAAAACCAACCGAATCTTTTCCGTCGATAATTCGATGGTCGTACGAAAGTGCAGTGTACATCATTGGGCGAATAACAACCTGCCCGTTAACAGCAATTGGTCGTTCTACAATGTTGTGCATACCAAGTATTGCCGATTGTGGAGGGTTAATAATTGGAGTTGAAAGCAGCGACCCAAAAACGCCGCCATTGGTAATAGTAAATGTTCCGCCGGTTAACTCTTCAACCGATATTTTTTTTGTTCTCGCCTTTTCGGCCAGTGTTTTTATCTCCAGTTCAATTTCGGCAATGGTTTTACTTTCGGCATTACGAACAACAGGCACCATCAATCCTTTGGGAGTCGACACGGCAATTCCCACATCGACAAATTGAGGCGACACAATTTCGTCGCCGTTTAACTGTGCATTTACCATCGGAAAATCGGTTGCTGCCACAGCTACTGCTTTGGTGAAAAACGACATAAATCCCACCTTAAAACCGTGAGTTTCGATAAACTTTTGTTGATTTGCTTTTCTCAAATCCATCAGAAAGCTCATATCAATTTCATTAAAAGTGGTTAGCATGGCTGTCTCGTTTTTTACCGAGACCAAACGCGAACTCAGCTTTCTTCGCAAACTCGACATTCGTTTTTTATCGACCTCGCGCGATACTTTTTTTTGTTGAACCGGTTGATTTTTCCGGCTTGTTTCTGCATTTAAAACAGCTTCCACCTCTTTTTTGCCCAGCCGTTTTAATCCACTTAAAACATCGTCAACCGAAAGCCCGTTCTCCCTCATCATCTCTTTTGCCACGGCAGTAACTTTAACATTGCTTTCAGGCAATTTGACGGCTGCTTCCTCTTCAAAATTTCTTTTTTCTTTTTTCTCAGAATGAACAGCGGGTGCCGACTGTTTTTCTGCAACCGGAACAACAGCTGTATCGATTGTGCAAACCACATCGCCAACAGGAATTGAATCGCCTTCAGCAGCTTTTATTTCAATTTTACCGGCTTCAAGTGCAACAATGGTTAAGGTTGCTTTATCCGATTCAACTTCGGCAATCTCCTGGTCTTTCTCAACCACCGCACCATTTTCTACAAGCCACGTACCTATTTCAACTTCGGCTATCGATTCTCCCGGACTGGGAACTTTTACTTCTACTATCATTTTAAAATTTTTTAATCGGTAAAAACTGCATCGATGATTAATTGCAATCCCTGCAAATGCTTGTCCATTAAGCCAACGGCAGGACTGGCACTTTCGGGGCGAGCAACCACCTCAAAATTAAACCTTTTCAATTTACGCTGAATAAACGGCCAACCGCCCATATTTTCGGGTTCGTCTTGCGCCCAAATTAAGCGTTTACTATTCTTATATTTTTTAAGTACCTGCAGAATTTGTTGTTCAGCAATAGGATAGAGTTGTTCCATCCGCACAATTGCAATATTCTCCATGTTGTTTTTCGTTTTATTCTCTTCCAAATCGTAATAGAGCCTGCCCGATGTAAAAACAACTTTTGTAACCCTATTCGGATTTGCAGCAGTATCGTCGATAATTTCGTTGAACCTGCCGTTTGCCAACTCTTCAACTGTTGAAATAACTTTTGGATGACGCAACAAACTTTTTGGGGTAAAAACAATTAACGGCAATCGCAATTTCATTTTTACCTGCCGGCGCAGAATATGAAACATATTTGCCGGAGTAGTAGGAACCACTACCTGCATATTATTGTTGGCTGCCAGCTCGAGAAAACGTTCAATTCTACCGCTGGAATGTTCCGGCCCCTGCCCTTCGTAACCGTGAGGCAAGAGAAGAGTCAGACCGTTCATCATTCCCCATTTTTCGAATGCCGACGAAATGTACTGGTCGATTACCACCTGCGCCACATTATGAAAATCGCCAAACTGCGCTTCCCAAATTGTCAATCCGTTGGGTTGTGCCAGTGCATATCCATACTCGAACCCCAACACGGCATATTCCGAAAGCAATGAATTATAAACATGAAACGATGCCTGATTTTCGGCAATATGTTTAAGCGGGAAATACTTTTTATCTGTTCCATCAATTACAAATGCAGCATGCCGGTGTGCAAAAGTACCCCGCTCGCTGTCTTGTCCACTTAACCTAACCGGATGCCCGTCGAGTACCAAACTGCCATACGCAAGCAACTCTGCCATTGCCCAGTCTAACCGGTTGTTTTCCACCATCATTCGGCGGTCGGAAAGAATTCGTTCCACCTTTTTAAAAAAGGTTAAATCAGCAGGAAGATAATTGATTTTATTTGCAATATCCAAAAGTATTTTAGCCGAGACAGTCGTTTCAACTGTTTCAACAAATGCCTCTTTTTGTGGCATTTCATACTTCTTATACTCGTCAATCAGAAATTTCCTTATTTTAAGTTTTTTAATTTTTACCGACTCTTTTAGTTTATCGTTTAAAAAATCGTCGAACGCCTTTATCTCTTTTCGCGACTCTTCAAGTGTCATTATTCCCAACTCGTTTAACTTATTGGAATATATATCGCGCGGATTTTTATGCTTTGCAATGGCTGCATACAACATTGGTTGTGTAAAACGTGGTTCGTCGCCCTCGTTATGGCCATATTTCCGATAACAAAGAATGTCAATAAAAACATCGAAATGAAATTTCTGGCGGAATTCCATTGCCAGTTTTATGGTAAAAATAAGTGCCTCCACATCGTCGCCATTTACATGGAAAACGGGCGACCGTGTAACTTTGGCTACATCGGTGCTGTACGTACTCGAGCGTGCATCTAAATAGGGCGTTGTAAAACCAACCTGATTATTAATTACCAGATGAATTGTTCCTCCTGTTTTATACCCTTTCAACTGCGACATTTGCGTGGTTTCGTAAACCACACCCTGAGTTGCAATTGCCGCATCGCCATGAATAACAATTGCTGCGGCTTTATTGTAATCTTTATTAAACACCGAGCTAATTTGCGAGCGTACCATTCCTTCAACAATAGGAGCAACTGCTTCGAGATGCGAAGGATTTGGCATAAGTTTTAGTTTTACTTTTTTCCCAAAGTCGGTTGTTACCATGTTTTCGTAACCAAGATGATATTTTACATCTCCCTGCGAAATTTCATCTTCGTACTCTTTTCCGGTATACTCCTTAAAAATATCTTTATACGGTTTTTCCATAATATTGGCCAGCACATTTAACCGTCCACGATGTGCCATTCCAATTACAAACTCTTCGATACCCAACTCCGCTCCCCGTTCAATAACAGCATCTAACGAAGGAATTAACGTCTCTGCACCTTCGAGCGAAAAACGTTTTTGACCAACAAATTTTTTATGAATAAAGTTTTCGAATCCAACGGCCAGTTTCAGATGATAAAAAAAGTGTTTTCTCTTTTCATCGGAATACGATTCTCGGTTTTTAGTTCTTTCCATACGCTCTTTTAGCCACGAAACCACTTCGGGCTTGCGCATATAAACATATTCAACACCAATTGAGCTACAATAAGTAGCATCGAGATGAGCAACAATATCTTTCAATTTTGCCTGCCCAATTCCGATTTCGTTGCCTGCCTGAAAAACAGTATCTAAATCGCGCTGTTCGAGGCCAAAATTTTCGATGGCAAGTGTAGGCAGATATTTACGACGGGCACGCACCGGGTTTGTTTTTGTAAACAGATGACCGCGTTGCCGATACCCGTGAATTAGATTGAGAATAGCAAATTCCTTATCGATATTTTCGGGACTTATTGCTGTTGGTTTCTCAGGAAAGTTTTGCCGCGCCAATTCGAAACCCGCAAAAAAATGCTGCCAACTCATATCAACTGCCTCGGGGTTTTCCAAATATGTTCGATACAAATCTTCAATCGCTTCCAATTCCTGATTTCCCACCAAAGAGAACTTATCCATTGTTTTGTTTTTTGTTTCTTTCTATTTAACAAATCGAGAAAGCTTTTGTTTTTGGGTTAGCAAATTAAAACACTCAAACCTCATAATTTTGAATAATTGAAAAAATACCAAAGACCAAACAGAAAGGGTAGTAATACAGAAAGC
>WGCT01000173.1 GCA_015493625.1 Draconibacterium sp.
AAAGGCTATTTGGTTTGAGAATATAACATTGTTAACGCCAAGCAGAAAAATAGCATACTGTATATTGTATAGTGCATTAATTAATATAATTGTTAATTTTGTTGTGCATTTTTGTAACTTTGCAATAAAATTTAATTTATTTGAGCAATGAGAATACTTTATCAGAAATATGAAACGCTTTTACAAAATACGACAACAGACTTTAAACGTTATTTATATAAAAAAGTATCTTGGGATAGTCGTATGATTGGGATTATTGGTGCTCGTGGAGTCGGTAAGACAACGATGATTCTTCAATATATCAAGGAAAATTTAGACACTAAAAAAGCCTTATATGTATCAGCTGATGATATCTATTTTGGCAAAAACAAACTTGTTGACTTAGCTGATGACTTTTATAAAAATGCAGGAGAATATCTGTTTATTGATGAAATTCATAAATACACAGATTGGTCGCGTGAATTAAAAAATATTTACGATTCATTTCCTGACTTGAAAGTTGTATTTACAGGTTCGTCTATCCTTGATATTCTTAAAGGTTCTGCCGATTTAAGTCGTCGTGCGATAATCTACAAATTACACGGGCTATCATTTCGGGAATATTTGAACTTTTTTCATCATTACGAAATAGATGTCTATTCGTTAAAACAAATAATTAATAATGAAGTAAAACTAAAAAACATAAAGCATCCGCTACCTTTATTTAAAGACTATTTGATACGCGGATACTATCCTTTTGGAATTGAAAATGAAATAAATTTACGTTTAGGGCAAATTATAGTACAGACAATAGAAACAGATATTCCGCAATACGCCAATTTAAATGTCGGAACAAGTCGCAAACTGAGACGATTGCTTTCCATTATTGCGGAAAGTGTTCCGTTTAAACCAAATTTTTCGAAATTAGCAAAAATGCTTAATGTAAGCAGAAATTCCTTAGACGACTATTTTTCATATATGGGAAAAGCCGGACTTATCGGACAATTACGTAATGAAACAAGCGGTATTCGTAGATTAGGAAAAGTTGATAAAGTGTATCTCGATAATACAAATATTATTTTTAATTTGGTTGGAGATAAATCAAATATAGGAAATATACGAGAAACTTTCTTCTTCAATCAAATGCGTGTGAAAAATGAGGTAATATCTGCGAAAAAAGCTGATTTTATTATTGATAATTATACATTTGAAATTGGCGGGAAAAACAAGCAACAAAAACAAATTGAAAAAGATGATAAATCATTTGTGGTAAAAGATGATATTGAATTTGGATACCGTAACGTAATACCACTTTGGGCTTTTGGTTTAAATTACTAAATTAACTGAGATAAAGAAATGCCAGCCGTTAACACGCAATATGAAAAATTTATATCTTTCTTTAAAGTCCCTTGGTAATGTTTAATGAATAATGATTAACAATCCCAGTCATATATATTTATCCCGATTCGATGTTTTTCCTTTAGCACAGGTTGTCGTTTGTGGGTAGTTAATACAAAATGTGTGTACAGGATAATCTAATCAATCTTCATATTTAGAATAAGGTTAATAAGGTTTGATGCAACTTATTAGCAAAATTGGATACTAAGCTTTGAAAACTATAAATAAGGTTTTTATCATTTCCTCACACTAGTTTCTCCTTTCATTTCCTGCAAGAATTTAAATTGATACAAATAAAGCGGAACTTTTCGGAAAGTTTCAATAACTTTATACAGCAAAAAAAATCACGAAAACGAGCCCAAATGAACGATCAGGAAAAACTCCGCCGCATTCTGGAAATTATGATGTACCTCTCGAGCGGCATAAAACATACTATTCCGGAAATAGCAGAACGTTTTAACATCTCCGAAAGAACCGCTTTCCGGTATATTCAAACATTTAGAGAAGCCGGATTTGTTGTTCCCAAACCACACGATGGTCTCTACAAAATAAGTAAAGACTCGCCCTATTTTCGAGAGATAAGCGAGTTGCTTCACTTTTCGGTGGAGGAGGCAATGATTTTACAAAAAACAATCCACTCTATTAGCGACGAAAATTTGCTGAAACAGAATTTAATAAAAAAGCTTTATGCCCTTTACGATTTCGAAGGGGTTGCAAATACAATCGTAAAACAGGAGTATTCCGAAAATATCCATCAGTTAATTCGGGCCATAAAATATAAAAACCGGGTAATATTAAAAGAGTACCAGTCGGCAAACAGTAACGAAGTAAGCGACCGCTTGGTTGAACCTTTTGGCTTTACAACCAACTACGTAGCAATTTGGGCATTCGATGTTAACGAAAAAAGCTGTAAAACTTTTAAAAATACACGTATTGGCGCCGTGCAGGTTTTGCCCGATGTTTGGAAAAATGAGCACAACCATAAAAAACAACCAATAGATGTTTTCCGTATTAGCTGCGACAAACAGTTTCCGGTAAAAATAAAACTCTCGATACGTGCCTGCGAACTGCTGAAAGAGGAGTATCCGCTGGCAGAAAAACACATTGAACAGACAAACAGCAACGAGTTTGTTTTTAAAGCAGAAGTGTGTAGTTACGAGGGAATTGGACGATTTGTGATGGGGCTATACGACGAAATTACCGGAATAGAGCCAAACGAATTTAAGCAGTTTTTAAAAACGAAAGCAAAAAAAATAATCGATGACGGAAGTTGACAGTTTTATGGTTTTATTTTGTAACGAAACATAAAATTTACAACTATGAAACCCGGATCGCCGAGGATTTAAATTTAAAGGAGCGGCTACAAAAGGAGATGTATATTGAGAAACAACATATTTATTACTCACCCTGATAATTTAGCAGTCTGATAAATCAGACTACCAAATTATCGTCCCTCTCTACGCGTAGAGAGGGAGAAGAGGGAGAGTCATAAGAAACTGATTATTAATCATTAAACTATATTATATACTTATGAAACGGAAACATTTCGACCATTTTAACATTGCAGGATTTGCCTATTACGAAGGCGCAATTGCTTTTAACAACTTAAAAATTGGAACAAAACTGAAACTAAAACCGGAAAGAAAGAACCGGTACGACGAAAATGCAGTGGCCATTTATTACAAAAACCGGAAGCTTGGTTTTGTGCCTGCGGCAAACAATAAACCCATTGCAACAATATTAAATGCCGGCCACAACATATTTGAGGTTCGAATTCAGCAAATATTTGCCGAAGCACACCTGAACCAACAAATGCAAGTGGTTGTGTTTGTGCAGAAACATAGGAAAAGAGATATGAATTAATACTTTATTTAATGAGACTGCTCCGGAAGCTATACATTTGTACTACTCCGGAAGTGAGATTTCGTAAAAGTATACATATAACAT
>WGCT01000174.1 GCA_015493625.1 Draconibacterium sp.
GGGAACGATAAAGGGTGTAATTGTTGATGCAGAAAACGGCGAGGCTCTTATAGGAGCCAGTGTTGTTATTGATGGTACAACCATTGGAACTGTTACTAATATTGATGGCGAGTTTGTACTTAAAGCGAACCCGGGAAACTATCAAATTAACATGACCTACATTGGTTATGTAACAAACCATATGGATGTTTCTGTCTCTTCAGGTCAGACCAAAGACCTGGGAAAAATAGAACTGAAAACTGATGCAGTAGGCATTAACGAAGTGATGGTTTTGGCTTCGGTTGCAGTGAGAAGAAAAACTCCTGTTGCCGTTTCGTCGATTGATCCGGCACAAATTGCCGAAAAACTGGGGACACAAGAGTATCCCGAAATTTTAAAATCTACTCCGGGTATTTATGCAACCCGTCAGGGAGGTGGATTTGGCGATTCGCGTGTTAACGTGCGAGGTTTCGACATGAAAAATGTTGCAGTTATGATTAATGGTGTGCCGGTAAACGACATGGAAAACGGCTGGGTTTACTGGAGTAACTGGGCAGGCCTTTCAGAGGTAACCCGTTCTATGCAGGTACAACGTGGTTTAGGAGCATCGAAACTCTCGATTGGTTCGGTTGGTGGCACAATAAATATTATTACCAAAACTACCGATGCTGAACGAGGTGGAAGTTTTTATACCGGAGTAGGAAACGATGGATACAAAAAAACCTCTTTTACCCTCTCTACCGGAATGAGTGATAAAGGCTGGGCAATAACTTTATCGGGAGCTCACTCCGTAGGAAATGGTTGGGTTGATGCAACGAAATTCGATGGCTGGTCGTATTTTGCAAGTGTATCGAAACGTTGGACAAACCAAATGCTAACATTTACCGCTTTTGGTGCACCGCAAGTGCACGGCCAACGCTCGAGTACACAAAGTATTGAGCAAGTTAAAGACCCGGCAAAAGGGTTGCGATACAACCCCGATTGGGGATATAAAAATGGTCAGGAGTATAATTTAAGGACTAACTTCTACCATAAACCACAAATGTCGTTAAACCATTATTTAACAATTAGCGACAGAATGACAATTGCAACTTCGGCTTACTACTCGTTTGGAACCGGTGGTGGAACCGGAAATTACGGTTCGAACCAAAATGCATTTTATACTTACAAAAAAGATGGCCAAATTGACTACGACCGGATAATTGCAGAAAACATTGCCAACGGAAACGGAGGTTCTACAGCAATTATGCGCGCTTCGAGAAACGACCATAACTGGATGGGAATTCTTTCAAACGTTCAGTACGACTTATCGGATAAGTGGGAAATTAGTGGTGGAATTGACTTAAGACACTATGTTGGAAAACACTTCCGCGAAGTTACCGATTTATTAGGTGGCGATTTTGTTTTATCGACTGAAGACAAAAATAATCCGGATAAAATTGCCCGTAAAGGCGATAAAATCGGATACTGGAATCACGGAATTGTTACCTGGCAAGGAGTATTTGGCCAGGCCGAATATTCAAGCGGCGCTCTATCGGCATTTGTTGCCGGTTCATTCTCGAATACCGGCTACCAACGTAAAGACTTTTTTAATTACTTAGACAGTGACCCGGAACAAACTTCGGTAAAAGTAAACCATCAGGGATATGTTGTAAAAGGTGGAGCTAACTATAACCTAAACGAAAAGCATAACGTTTTTGCCAACATTGGTTATTTCCAAAAAGCACCTCTCTTCGATGCCATTTTTATTAATTATAAGAACGACTTAAACGACGGAGCTAAAAACGAAAAAACAATGGCTTTTGAAGTTGGATACGGATTCCGCACAAAAAATTTCAATTTAAATGTTAATGCCTATTCAACAAACTGGAAAGATAAATTCTTCCGTCGTTCAATAAGACAGCCCGACGGAAACTACTATCAGGCAAATATACAAGGCGTAAATGCATTACACCAGGGACTTGAAATGGATTTCAAATGGAAACCGGTAAATAGTCTGCAAATTACAGGAATGGCATCGTTGGGAAACTGGAGATGGCAAAACGATTTGGTTGATGTACCAATTTACAACGAAAATCAGGAACTTATTGGAAAAGTAGATTTATATATTGCCGGACTAAAAGTGGGCGATGCGGCACAAACAACGTTTGCTCTTGGTGCCAACTACGAAATATTCGACGGTTTTAAAGTTGGATTAGACTATAACTATTACGACAATTTATATGCACAATACGACCCAACAGGCCGAGGCGATGTGAGCAAAAAGGGAGTTCAACCCTGGAAAGTTCCTGCATACGGACTTATGGATGCAAATTTACGCTACAAATTTAAAATTGGCGATTTCGACGCTACGGTTTTTGCAAACATCATTAACTTATTCGATACCGAATTTATTTCGGATGCTGATGACGGAAAAGACAACGACTGGAAAACTGCACGGGTATATTATGGAATTGGCAGAAATTGGTCAACCGGTTTAAGAATTAACTTCTAAAATTTTAATGAGATGAAAAAGATATTATTTATAGCAACATTTGCAATAGGGTTTATTTTTAATGCCTGTAACCCAATGCAGGATATTAACGATGAAATAGATAAAAATCAGGATGCTGAAAACGAAAAGGCTGTTTTCTTAAAAGACAGAATTGTTGCTCCTGCTGCATACACGCTTACCGACGATGACTACGCACTGTCGAGCAACGAAAATGTAAGTAAGTACAAAAGCTTTTCAAAATATGCTTTGCCAAAAGATTATCTTCCCGAAATATTGAATCAAAAGTTCTCGGGAGATGATGCACAATCGATGTTGGTTACATACGATTTTTATTCGAAACCGGTTAAAGATATGGAACATGCCTACGAAATAAGCGATGATGAATATGCTGAAATGGGGCAAGGACACAGTAACTTTAGTAACGAAGATGAAGCTGAATCGTTAATAGGGAAACTGTTAGACCGAAAAGTTTTTTCTGATGAAGCAGGTGCAGAAATGACTGCAAAATATGTACTGTTTACGAAATACAAAACACGTTATATTAAAGTAAATGCCGATGGAACAAGCGAAGAGGTTGGTTACGATAAAAACGCGGTAAAAGTTACCGACGAAATTTATGAAGCAACCGGTAACGGCAAATACAAAACTTTTTATACAATTAACGACGCATTGGAAGATTTAGCAAAATACGCTGTCGATAATAGTACTGCGCCAATTACTTATGCCGGCACTGTTTATAAAAATTATATCGACACTTACATTGTATACCTTTTCAGCGGCACAAACTGGATGGTTAAACAGAGTGTAATGCCGGTTTCTGAAGAACTTAACTATTCGTTAGACAAGGAGGATATTACAAAGAGTTACTGGTGGGCCGACCCGGCAATTAAAATCACTCTCACAGCAGCTGATTATGCTCTTTATCCGGAATCTGCAAAATACGGCAATTTCGATCTTCGTAGCGGAAAAACTCCGGGAACCGATAGAGATAAACTAATTGAAATGATTACCGGAATGTTAGATACAAATTACTCGATTGTAGAGGACCAACAATATTTGGTAACCTATAACTATTACGATGGAAGTTCGGGTGCAACAACAATTCGTTTAATTAAAAAAGCAGGCACTTGGTCTGAAGTTACCGACGAATAAACAACATCATTAATAATTGTTTAAAAAGCCGCTTTATGCGGCTTTTTTGGGCTCAGTTCAAAATGTTGTGGAACAAAATAAAAGAATCAATTATCCGATGGTAAAAAACCTTATTAAAATAAAGGGTACTACTCAGCAGTTCAACTAAAAATTAAATCGCTGGTTATCAATCCTTTTTGTCCTGATTTTTGCCGATACATTGAATTTTTTCTTTAAAGTCCCCTGATAATGTTTAATGAATCATGATTAACAATTCAGGTTAAATATTTTTCTATCCCGATTCGGCGTTTTTCTTTTAGTACTAGTTATCGTTTGTGGGTAATTATATCGGATTAATCGGGCAGGTAACCACGAATAACACCACGTTTCGAATCTTTTACAAACAGCAGAATCTCATCTCTTTCGGTGGTTGCCGGCATCTCTGCTTCAATAACATCAACAGCCTGCGAGTTATTTAATCCTTTTTGGTAGATGTACCGGTAAATATCCTGAATTTCGCGGATTTTTTCGTTTGAAAAACTTCTGCGCCGCAATCCTATCGAGTTAATTCCCACATACGACAACGGTGTACGTGCGGCTTTTATAAACGGAGGAACATCTTTTAAAACTGCTGAACCACCGCCAATCATAACGTGCGAACCAATCCGGCAAAACTGATGTACTCCACTCATTCCCGAAATAATGGCATAATCGTCGACAATTACCTCGCCTGCAAGTTGAGTACTGTTTCCAAGAATAACGTTATTCCCTACTTTACAGTCGTGTGCAATATGCACATAAGCCATAATCAGGTTATTGTTTCCGATGCACGTTTTCCCTTTCGATGCAGTCCCCCGGTTAATGGTTACGTATTCGCGAATGGTATTGTTGTTGCCAATTTCAACAGTTGTATATTCACCTTTAAATTTTAAATCTTGAGGAATTGCCCCGATTACAGCACCCGGAAAGATATTGCAGTTTTTCCCTATTCGCGTGCCGGGTAATATTGTAACGCTCGAGCCGATTCTTGTTCCTTCGCCAATTTCAACATCGTGGTCTATCGACACAAAAGGCTCGATAACTACATTGTCGGCAACTTTTGCGTCGGAATGAACATATGCTAATGGTTGTTTCATATCTCTTAATTGTTTTCTGATTGTTTAACTATTTGCGCCATGAATTCGCCTTCTGCAACTACTTTGTTTCCAACATAAACCAGCCCTTTCACGTTTGCTATTCCACGCCGAATTGGCGAAGTTAGTTTTATTTTAAAAATAAGAACATCGCCGGGAACCACTTTTTTTCTGAATTTTACATTGTCGATTCGAATAAAATAGGTTGAGAATTTCCCTTCGTGTGAGTTTAATACAAGAAGTCCGCCCACCTGAGCCATTGCTTCAATCATTAAAACTCCTGGCATAACAGGTTCGTCGGGGAAGTGCCCCTGGAAAAATGGTTCGTTTACCGTAACGTTTTTAATGCCAACAATTTCGTTGTTTGAAATTGAGATAACCTTATCGACCATTAAGAACGGATACCGGTGAGGTAGAAGTTCTTTTATTCTTTTCAGATCCATAATTGGCTCTGCATTCGGGTCGTATTTTGGAGCTCCGCCAACCGATTTTTTATATGCTTTTTTTAATGCTTTGGCAAATATTGTATTGGGGCGGTGTCCCGGTTTTGTGGCAATTATTCTACCTTTTATATGTTTGCCGCAAAGTGCAAGGTCGCCAATAACATCTAATAATTTGTGTCGGGCACATTCGTTGTCGAAATGCAAATCGACATTATTGAAAATGCCCTGTTGAGGTTTTACTTCAACCCGCTCGTGTGCAAATAAATCGGCAAGCCGGTCTAACTCTTCACGTTCTATTTCGCGGTCAACAATTACAATGGCATTGTCGAGGTCGCCTCCTTTAATAAGGTTGTTTTTTAGCAAGAATTCTAATTCGTGCAGAAAAACGAATGTTCTGCAGTTGGCAATTTCGTCTTTAAAATTACTTATCGAATTGAGTGTGGCAAACTGGTTTTTTAATACATTCGAATTAAACGATATCATTATATTCAAACTGTAATCGTTGTCGGGTAAGGCAATTAAATTCCCCCCCGATTTTTCGTCGAATATTTCTATTTTCTCGGTAATTTCAAAATACTCGCGTTCGGCATTTTGCTCAACAATTCCTGCTTTTTCAATGGCTTCGACAAAATATTTCGAGCTGCCGTCAATAATTGGAGCCTCTTCGTTGTTCACCTCAATAAGTACATTGTCGAGGTCCATCCCAATTAGTGCAGCTAAAGCGTGTTCTATTGTTCCAATTCTCACTCCGTTCTTTTCGAGCAATGTTCCGCGCGATGTGTCTATCACTAGGTCTACATTGGCTTCAATAATGGGGTGGTTTTCAATGTCAACTCGCTTAAATTTAAATCCGTGATTCTCGGGGGCGGGGATGAAATTCATTGTAACTTGTACACCGGTGTGTAATCCTTTGCCTTCAATTTTAAATGAATTTGCTAATGTTTTCTGTTTTACAACCATATTCGTTATATGTTTTGTTGCAGTTGTTATTTGTTTTTAATCTCTTTAATCTCTTTTTGTAATCGAGCAACATCTCTTTGCAGTGTTGGTAGTTTTTTATATACCGACATTGACCGGAGTGCATCTTTAATTGGAATTGCCGGGCTGCCAAATAAAACTTCACCGTCTTTAACATCTCTAACTAACCCCGACTGTGCCCCCAGCGAAACATTGTTGCCAACGTTTAGGTGTCCTCCCAGTCCAACCTGCCCGCCAAATTGGCAATTCTTTCCCACTTTTGTTGTGCCTGCCAGTCCGGTTTGCCCAGCCATAACCGTGTTTTCTCCAATATCGCAATTGTGTGCAATTTGCACAAGGTTATCAATTTTAGCTCCTTTACGAATTATTGTTGAGCCCATTGTTCCACAATCTATTGTAGTGTTTGCGCCAATTTCTACATTATCCTCTAAAACAGTATTCCCAATTTGCGGAATTTTCTTGTAGGTACCATCTTTTTGAGGTGCAAAGCCAAAACCGTCGGCACCAATTACGGCACTTGCATGAATGGTGCAGTTGTTTCCAATTACCGAGTCGTCGTAAATTTTAGCTCCGGCATAAAAAGTACAATTATCGCCAATTGTAACATTTTCGCCAATGTGCACTTGCGGATATATTTTTACGTTTTTACCAATTTTGCTGTTTTTACCAACGTAGGCAAAGGCACCCACATAAATATTTTCTCCGTAGGTTGTGCTTTTATCGATAAAGCTGGGTTGTTCAATTCCTACTTTTGCAATTGCTCTCGCTTCAACATATAAGTTTAACAGATTGGCAAAAGCTTCATAGGCATCGTCAACTTTTATTAACGTTGAGTTAATTTCCTTTTTAGGAACGAAAGTGCGGTTTACTAAAACAATTGAAGCTTTCGTATTGTATATATAGCTTTCGTATTTTGCTTTGGCAAGAAACGCCAGTGTTCCCGGTTTCCCTTCTTCAATTTTAGAGACATTCGACACTTTAACTTCCCCATTACCAACAACTTCCCCGTTAAGAAACTCGGCAATCTCTTTGGCTTTAAAATTCATTTTATATTTTTTTGGCGATGCAAATATAGTTTTAAACTATTTAATGTCCAATTCTTTTGGGAAGCACAGATAATACTTCCGAACCGTCTTCCCCAATTCGGCGAAATTAATGTCCGACGCTTGTCCTATCTCTTTTAACTTTCCGTTTTTGCCCAAAACCTTAATGCTTTCATCGCGATAATTGTATGCGTTATTTGTTATTTCACCGGTCATTAAAAAATAGTCCGACAGGTGTTTGTTCTCAGTAATTTGTTCCGTTATTTTGCCAATAATCTTCTCTTTTAACAGTTTTGTTGTTGGTTTTGTTTGCAGGGTTGTTTTAAATAACTCTCTGTTTATTAATTTCTTTGCAAGATACGAGAGCGTAAAGTCAGAATGGTTCTGCCACTCTTTTATCGAAACTAAAATGTCGTTGTCGTCGAGTAACGAATACCAGTTTAAAATACTTTTCCCTTTAATTTCCTCATTTTTGTTGAACTGTTTGGCCGTTAACTCTTGTGTTAAAAAAATGTTTAGTGTTGGAGTTGCAAAAACAGGAGTTCCGAGTGCGGTTAACTCTTTTGCTCGTTTTAAGACGTTAATTAACAGAAACTCTGCCGAAACAACGGTTTTGTGTAAATAGACCTGCCAGTACATTAGTCTTCTCGAAATAAGAAATTTCTCTATCGAATAAATTCCTTTTTCGTCAACCACAAGTTGGTCGTTCCAAACATTTAGCATTTTAATAATGCGTTCAATGCCAATAGTTCCCTCAACAACGCCGGTAAAAAAACTGTCGCGGCCAAGGTAATCGAGCCGGTCCATATCTAACTGGCTTGAAACGAGTTGATGCAGAAATCTTTTTTTGTATTTGTTTGTAAAAATCTCGATAGCTAAATTTAATCTTCCGGAAAAATGTCTATTGAGCTCGTTCATTAACAGGAGTGAAATTTCCTCGTGGGAAATGTTAACCAATGTGTTTTCAAGGACGTGTGAGAATGGAGCGTGGCCAATATCGTGCAATAAAATGGCAACAGTTACCGCCTCGGCTTCTTTCTCCGAAATTTTAACGCCTTTTAGTTGAAGTGCCGAAATAGCCTGTCGCATTAAATGCGTTGTTCCAATGGCATGTTCGAAACGAGTGTGATTTGCTCCCGGGAAAACGAGGTACGATAAACCAAGCTGTTTTATTCTTCTAAGTCGCTGAAAATAGGGATGCTCAACTAAATCAAAAACCAATTCCGATTGTAGATTAATAAAACCAAGAACCGGGTCGTTAATTATTTTCTTCTTATTTAACAGAGGTTGTTTCACAGCAATTTTTTTATTTTTATAATTCATTTTAGCTCGTTATTTCGAAAGAATAACAATCTAATATATTCAAAAGTACAAAACTTTATCAGATTGAAAAGAGGAGCTTTTATTGGCAGCAAATTTGACTGTGCAAAGTTATTTGGTTTTTTATTTTTCCTACGTTATTTTTCTTTAAAATCAGCACTTTATAAACCGAAAGATATTTGGGTTTGTTGGATAAAATTACTATTTTTGCGGTGATTTTTCTAAAACGAGTTTTTAGGGGGCCTCTGGTCTCCTATTTTGTTGAATAGGATTAATGATAGATAAGGCACAAGTAATTAGGTTGGTTGAAGAGCGACTGGAAGAGAAGATGTTTCTGGTTGATGTTCGGGTTAACGAAAGAAACGTAATCGATGTTTTTATCGATAGTTTCGACGGGTTAACCATCGACCAGTGTGTGGCAGTGAGCAGGCATGTCGAGCATAGTTTCGACCGCGAAGAAGAAGATTTCGAGCTGCATGTGTCGTCGCCCGGGTTAACAGAAGGGTTTAAAGTAAAAGAACAGTACATCAAGTACACCGGACGAAAAATTGAAGTTGTTACTTCAGAGAATGAAAAACTCGAAGGAACGCTGCTAGAGACCAACGATTCGGGATTTATACTCGAAACAGCCACGCGCGAAAAAGTTGAAGGTCATAAGAAAAAACAGTTAGTAATAAAGAAACATAATTTAAAATACGATGAAATAATAAGCGTAAAAGCCGCTATTTCATTTAAATAAAGTATTGAGAGATGGAAAATATTAATCTGATAGATTCATTTGCCGAGTTTAAGGAGCTGAAAAACATTGATAGAGCTACAATGATGAGCGTTATCGAAGAGGTTTTTCGGAGCGTGCTTGTCAGACAATACGAAACCGATGAGAATTTTGATATCATTATTAACATCGATAAAGGCGACTTCGAGATATGGAGAAACCGTGTAGTTGTTGAAGACGATGAGTTTGAAGATCCAAATTCGCAAATTACACTTTCAGAAGCTCAGAAAATAGATGAGGATTACGAAGTGGGCGAAGAAGTTACCGACGAAGTGAAGTTGGTTGACTTCGGAAGACGCGCAATTTTAAACCTCAGGCAAAATCTGGCCAGTAAAATTATGGAACTCGAAAAAGACCATATTTACGGAAAGTACAAAGGTAAAATTGGCGATATTATTACCGGCGAAGTTTATCAGGTGTGGAAAAAAGAGATTCTGATTTTAGACGATGAAGATAATGAGTTGATTCTTCCTAAATCGGAACAAATTCCTTCCGACTATTTTCGGAAAGGAGACAACGTTCGGGCAATTGTTTATAAAGTAGAGTTGCGAAATAATAACCCGTTAATTATTCTCTCGAGAACAGCCCCTGTATTTTTAGAGCGCCTGTTCGAACTCGAAATACCCGAAATCTTCGATGGGTTAATCACCATTAAAAAAATTGTTCGGGTACCGGGCGAGCGCGCAAAAGTTGCAGTTGAATCGTACGACGAAAGAATTGACCCGGTGGGAGCCTGTGTGGGAATGAAAGGATCGCGAATTCATGGAATTGTTCGTGAATTGCGAAACGAAAATATTGACGTAATTAACTACTCAACAAATACACAACTCTATATTAAGCGGGCTTTAAATCCAGCAAAAATTAATTCAATTAAACTTTTAGAAGACGATAAAAAAGCTGAAGTTTATTTGAAACCCGAAGAAGTTTCATTGGCAATAGGAAAAGGAGGATTAAATATTCGGCTGGCAAGCCAGTTAACCGGATACGAAATTGATGTTTACAGGGAAATGGAAGCCGACGACGAAGATGTAAACTTAGACGAGTTTGCCGACGAAATTGAAGACTGGGTAATTGATGCATTAAAAGCAATAGGTTGCGATTCGGCAAAGAATGTTCTGAACATTCCTCGTGCCGATTTAATAAAACGTACCGATTTAGAAGAAGAAACAATAGACCACGTTCTAAGTATCTTAAAATCGGAATTTGAATAAATTGGCTAAAATTAATTTACAGTAACAGCAGGTAGCTACAATTGTAAACCGATATTTTAGCACATTGAAAAGTAAAGAAAAAGTATTTTTATGGTAGCAGGCAAATCAATAAGGCTTAGTAAACTTGCACGCGAGTTTAACGTGGGTATTCATACCATTGTTGAATCGTTGCATAAAAAAGGGTTCGATATCGATTCAAATCCAAACACTAAAGTTACTGCAGAAGCTGTACAACTTCTCGAGAAAGAGTATAAAGTTGATATCTCATTAAAGAAGGAGTCGGAAAAAATCAGTTTTAAAAGCCATCGGCCCAAAAACGAAGTTATTAGTATCGATAATCCTGAAGGCGAAAAGGAAGAGGAAGAGATAAGCGAGGAACCTGTTGCCGAAGTTAAAGTTGAAAAGGAGACCCCTGTAAAAGCAGCACCAAAAGTTGAGGAAAAACCCAAAGACAAGGAGAAGAAAGTTGAAAAAGAGGAGAAAGTTAAAGTACTTGGGAAAATAGATTTGGAGCAATTTTCGAAACCGAAGAAAAAAGCAGAGAAAAAGCTTACAGAGGAGAAACCGGTCGAAAAAGAGAAAAAGAGTGAACCTAAACCGAAAAGCAAAAAGCCTGCAAAAAAAGAGGTGAAAGCAAAAGAACCGGTAAAAGAGGAAATTAAAAAACCGGCTAAAGAAGTTGTAGCAGAAGCACCAAAAGAGGAGATTATTGAGACCGATATACCAAAAGTTGATGAGGTAAAAGTAATTGGAAAAATCGATCTCAAAAATATAAATCAAAAAACCAGACCCGCTAAAAAGTCGAAAGCAGAAAAAGAGAAAGAACGAAAAGAACGACAGAAACAAAAAACAGCAAATAAAGGCGGTGAAGGCAAGCAGCGGAAAGACAAGAAAATTGAGGTGATTAAAGCGAATGCCGGCAAACTTGACGGGCCAACCGTTCTAGGAAAAATTGATTTACCTGCCGGCAAAGAAGCAGGAGAAAGTGGGTTGTCGCGCAAAAAACGAAGAAGGAGAATACAAAAAGATACCGGGAAAGTTAATGTTGAAAGAAAACCCGGCGACAGGCCACGTGGAAACTTTACTGTAAACAAACAGGGAAGTAAAAAGAAACGACAGCTTAAAAAAGAGGTAAATGAGGAAGATGTACAAAAGCAAATTAAAGATACACTTGCCCGTTTAACATCGAAAGGGAAAGGCGGAAAAGGAGCTAAATACCGGCGCGACAAGCGAGCTGCTGTTAGCGAAAAAATGCAGGCCGACATTGAGAAGAAAATTGAAGAACAGGGAATTCTGAAAGTTACTGAATTTGTTTCGGTAGCCGAATTTGCTACAATGATGAATGTAAGCGTAACAGAGGTCATCTCGTCGTGTATGAGTTTAGGGCTGTTCGTTTCTATTAACCAGCGCTTAGATGCCGAAACAATTTCGGTTGTTGCCGAAGAATTCGGATTTAAAGTTGAGTTTGTAAGTGTCGAAATTCAGGAGGCCATTGAAGAGGATGAAGACAGCGAGGAGGATTTAAAATCTCGTCCGCCAATTGTTACTGTTATGGGGCATGTCGACCATGGAAAAACTTCGTTGCTCGACTATATCCGAAAAACAAATGTTATTGCCGGTGAAGCCGGAGGAATTACACAGCACATTGGAGCATACAATGTAACGCTTGAAGACGGTAAAAAAATTACTTTCCTCGACACTCCGGGGCACGAAGCATTTACCGCAATGCGGGCACGTGGAGCACAAGTTACCGACATTGCAATTATTATTGTTGCAGCCGACGATAACGTAATGCCACAAACGGTTGAAGCAATTAATCACGCAGCCGCAGCAGGTGTTCCTATTGTTTTCGCAATAAATAAAATAGATAAACCCGGTGCCGACCCCGAAAGAATTAAAAAGGAACTAGCAGAAATGAATTACCTTGTTGAAGAGTGGGGAGGTAAATATCAATCGCACGATATATCGGCTAAAAACGGAATTGGAATTGAAGAGTTACTCGAAAAAGTGCTTCTGGAAGCCGAAATGTTGGAGCTGAAAGCCAATGCACATAAAAATGCACAAGGAACAATTATTGAATCGTCGTTGGATAAAGGACGTGGATATGTGGCTACACTACTTGTGCAAAGTGGAACATTAAACGTTGGTGACGTTATTATTACAGGGCAGTATTATGGTCACGTAAAAGCAATGTTTAACGAGCGAAATCAACGCATCGACAATGTTGGCCCTGCCGAGCCGGCCATTATTCTTGGGTTAAACGGTGCACCGCAAGCGGGCGACAAGTTTAATGTTATGGATAACGAACGCGATGCACGTAACATTTCGAATAAACGCGAACAGTTGGCACGCGAGCAAGGGTTAAGAACTCAAAAACATATTACGCTCGACGAAATAGGACGCCGGATTGCCATTGGAAACTTCCAGGAACTGAACCTGATTGTAAAGGGTGATGTGGACGGTTCTATTGAAGCACTTTCCGATTCGTTAATAAAACTCTCTACAGAGGAAATTCAGGTAAATATAAAACACAAAGCAGTAGGTCAAATCTCAGAGTCCGATATTCTTCTTGCTGCAGCGTCGGAAGCAATTGTTATCGGATTCCAGGTGCGTCCTTCGTTAAATGCCAGAAAACTTGCTGAAAAAGAACAGATTGATATTCGTTTATATTCAATTATTTACGATGCAATTAACGAAATAAGAACCGCAATGGAAGGTATGTTATCGCCTGAAATTAAGGAGGAGATTTTAGGAACTATTGAAGTTCTCGAGGTATTTAAAATAACCAAAGTGGGTACAGTTGCAGGTTGTTTGGTTCGCGATGGAAAAATAGAACGAAACTCAAAAATCAGAATTATTCGCGATGGAATTGTAATTTACACCGGTGTTCTCGGTTCGTTAAAGCGTTTTAAAGACGATGTAAAAGAGGTTAAAAATGGTTACGAATGTGGATTGAATATTGAGAAATTTAACGACATTAAAGTTGGCGACAATATTGAAGCTTATCACGAAATTGAGGTAGCTAAACAGTTGTAACTAAGGTAAATATAATATTTTGAAGGCCGGAAAATTCCGGCCTTTTTCTTTTTGTAGAAAAATCAACCATGGTTATTAACAATAAACTTTTCATTTAATAAACAAAAAATTGCTCGCAGAACGTTCTCTATTTACTATTTTTGAGCAAATCAAGTAAAAATGAAACGAAATCTGATTATAGCATTTTTTATAGTTCTTGCCACCGCAGCAGGTTTTATCTACTTCTCGAACAACGATACTCTATTCTCGAAAGAGACCTCGTTGTATAAAGCTGTGCCAATTGATGCACCGGTTTTTGTAGAGTTAAGTGCCTTAAAAACAGTGCCTGTCGACAATCCGATTGTTGAAAATTTACTTGCAATGGAAACCGATGTTTTGTTTCTGAAAAAAGTAGCTTTTATGGATTCTCTTATTCAGAACAACGAAAACCTGCAAAAGAGTTTACGAAACGAGTCGATGATTATTGCATTCGATTTTGTTGGCGACAAAGGTATTTTCCCCTTAATAATTGCCAAAGCTGCAAACAGTAGTAAACAGAAAAATTTCGAAAAATTTCTTTCTGTTTTGTATCCCGGGCACGACTATGCATTTGCCGCAACGGCGTATAGCAACCATAAAATAACTTCGGTAACCTCTTCAAAAAGCAAGAAAGCATTGTACTTTTGTTTTACCGACGGGCTGCTTATTGCAAGTCCGAAGGTATTGCTGGTGGAGCAGTGTATTCGACAGTTAAACGAGCAAAGTGTTATCGACGATCAGTTTTTCTCGAAAGTGAATAAAACGGTTTCGGCGCAGTCGAATATTTCGTGGTATATCAATCATAAAACTTTCCCCGATTTGGTTGCACACTGGTTAAATAACCGCTCTTCAATTAAAACCAACGAGTTTGGCGAAAAAATAAGAAATAGTTTTAAAAATAATTTTCACGGATTCAGAAACTTTGCCGCCTGGACAGAGCTCGATGTAAAATTTAATAACAATGGTCTGGTATTAAACGGAATATCGACATCAACCGATTCGCTAAATCACTTCCTCTCTGTTTTCGATGGACAAGAACCGGTGCGCTTTCAAGCCGATCGGATATTACCAAAAAATACATCGTTTTTTACCAGTTACTCATTTTCAGATAAATCTCTATTCTTTAAAAAACTGGAGAACTATTTTTCGCATACCAATTCATTCTATAAACGCGAAAACAGGATAAAGAAGATGGAGAAGGGATTTCGAATTGATTTTAAAAACACATTTCAGAATTTTGTAAAGAACGAGCTAATTGTAGCCACCACATCTATTCCCACAGAAACCGCAAAAAAAACCACACTTTTTATCATCCGCCTCGACAACAAATCGGAAGCTGAAAAACAGTTTATAAAGTTGCTCACAACCTGGTCGGCACGTAAGAAAATTGATTTTGCTAGTCTGAAACAGCAGGTCGATATTGATGCCAAAACATATGTCGACATTTATAAATTTCCCTATCCGTCGTTTCCCGGAATTTGGCTTGGCAAACCGTTTAATACAGCAAGTGCCCAATTTGCAGCATTTTATAATAATTCGCTTGTGTTCTCAAATACCGAGAAAGGGTTACGCAACTATTTGTACAATATGACTTTGGGGGCAACATTAGACGATGACACTAACTATTCGGAGTATAAAAGCGAGATGGCCGGTAAGGCAAACATTAATTCGTATATAAACGTAAACCGGGTTTTTAGTTTGAATAAAGATATTTTCAATACCGAACTGGCAAAAGGATTTGAGAACTTTAAAGAAAATATTCGAAAATTTAAAGCTGTTAACTGGCAGGTAATTTGCGAAAAAGGAGTTTCGTTTAATTCGGTTTCAATTTCGTTTAATCCTTCTCTTGCCGAGGAGGCGCAAACAACCTGGCAGTGCAGTGTTGGCAGCGAGATTGAAACAAAACCGCAAATAGTTATTAATCATAGGAACAAAGCAACCCGTGAAATAATCTTTCAGGATGCAGAAAATACGCTTCATCTTGTTTCGAATAGTGGTCGAATTTTATGGAGTTACTCTGTAGAAAGTCGAGTGTTAGGGGAAATTCATCAAATAGATTATTTCAGAAATGGCAGGTTGCAATATCTTTTCAACACAAAAGAGAAGCTCTACCTTATTGATAGAAATGGAAATAATGTTGCACATTTCCCCGTTAAGTTTAGCGCGCCGGCAACAAACGGTGTGGCTGTATTCGATTACGATAACAACCGGAAATATCGCTATTTTGTAGCACTTAAAAACGGGAAAGTGGTTGCGTTCAGCAACGAAGGGAAAGTACTTTCGGGGTGGAAGTTTGGGAAAACAAAATCGCCCGTTACAACACCTGTTCAGCATTTCAGAGTAAATAATAAAGACTATATTGTATTTAAAGACCGCTCGAAAATATACATTCAAAATCGCAGAGGCGAAACACGGGTAAAAACAGAGGCGAAATTCGAGAATTCGAAAAACCCACTGATTTTGAATTTGAACGGAACACCAAAAATTATTGCCACCAATAAAACCGGGAAAGTTTTCTACATCTATTTTAACGGGAAATTTAGTGAGAAGAGAACTGCAAAATTTAGCGAGAATCACTTCTTTACTGTTGCCGATATAAATGGGAACGGTGTGCCCGACTTTATTTTTGTTGATGGCAACACGTTAAAAGTGATGGATGAAAACGGTAAAAAACTTTTCTCTCATAAGTTTCAAACAACTATTCATCACCGGCCAAATATCTACTCTTTCTCATCGAAATTAAAAAAGATTGGAGTTACCGAATCGGAAATTAACCGGATTTACCTGTTCAATCCAACCGGGAAATTGCACGAAGGATTTCCGTTGCAGGGAAACAGCGAATTTAGTATAGGAAAACTGGCGAAAAAATCGGGGCAATTGAATTTGATTGTGGGAAGCAGCGGTGGAGATTTATATAACTATACTCTGAATTAGATTGTAACGCAAATTGTTTTGATTACTTGGGTATTCAAATATCACTAGCATACAAAAAATACAAGATTCTGAGAGTTTTTTAAATTATGACTTTCGACTGCTAGTGCGTATGTATAAAACATCGGGGTAATTTTTGTGGGACATACTGGATTCGAACCAGTGACTTCTACCCTGTCATCCGTCAGCTGACGGACTAAACCAACTGAGTTAATGCCCTGCGATAAGGCTTCGGATAAAACTTCTTCCTCGCGAAGATTTAAGCTCTTTTTCTCGTCTTAATGCTTCTGTCTTTGTTTTAAATCTTTCTAAATGAATAATTTTCCACGGCTGATACCTTTTTGTCCAACCTGTATTTTTTTCATCGTTATGGGCTGCAAGCCGCTTATATGCATTGGCACTAAAACCGATGTAAATTTTATTGAATTTAGAAGAATATAAAACGTAGGTATAAAACATCGGGGTAATTTTTGTGGGACATACTGGATTCGAACCAGTGACTTCTACCCTGTCATCCGTCAGCTGAC
>WGCT01000175.1 GCA_015493625.1 Draconibacterium sp.
ACAAAGAATGTGAGAAAATGTTTTATAAAAAATGAATTTTGTCTTTGTGACAATTTTATTCGAAAATGAGAAAAAAAAATTTGAGAATTCAAAAATGAAATATACCTTTCCACACCAAAACTAACAACAATATTTTAATGTTTACTAAACGATTAATTTCTGATTACAATATTAACGAAAGACTTTCGGATGAAGAGGTGAAGAAACAATCGGCTATTTTTGCTGAAAATAAGCTGTTAATAAACTTAATCGATTCTGTTTCTCAAATGGTTGTTATTCTCAACAAAGAGCGACAGGTAGTATACGCAAATAAACCTTATTACGATTTTTGTGGATTTGGCAGCCTTGACTCAATCCTTGGTGTTCGCTCGGGAGAAGCTTTAAATTGCGTACATGCCGACACTTCTCCCGAGGGGTGTAATACTGGCGATTTTTGCCGAACTTGCGGAGCAGCAATTGCAATAACCGAATCGCAGTTGGGTGAAAAATCGACCAAAGAGTGCCGGATAGTAACCAACAATAATGAGACGCTGGATTTACTAGTAACAGCAACACCTTTTGAGTTTGAAAAGGAGATGCTAACGGTTTTTACAATTACCGACATGGGCGATAAGAAGAGAAAAGAGTCGTTGGAACGTATCTTTTTTCACGATATTTTAAACAGCGCTAGTGGAATTTTGGGCCTTACTTCGGTATTAAACGAAATTGAAGACCCCGACGAAATTATTGAAATAACCTCGACAATAAGGGATGCTGCCGAAAAATTGGTTGATGAGATACAGATGCAACATCAAATAATTGCTGCCGAAAGGGGCGATTTAAAACCAGCAATAACAGAAATAGATTCATTATCGTTTTTAACCCAATTGAAGGAGTTCTATTCGCAGCCTGAATTGCTTGGCGACAAAACAATTTTAGTTGATAAAAATGCAGAGCGGGTTATCGTAAAATCGGACCCTGTTTTGCTGCGGCGAATTTTAGGAAATATGATTAAAAATGCTCTGGAATACCACAATCCGGGCGACCGGATTAGTATGAGTTGCCGAAAAAATAACCAATTAACTGTTTTTTCGGTACACAATTCAGCTTATATTGAGCAGGATATTCAGCTTCAGCTATTCAGACGTTCATTTTCGACAAAAGGAACCGGCCGTGGACTTGGAACATATAGCATGAAATTATTGGGCGAGAGATATTTAAAAGGGAAAGTGTGGTTTGAAAGTACAAAAGAAAAAGGGACCACCTTTTTTATTGAGTTTTAAAAAAATACAATAAAAAAAAGGATTCAAAATTTTGAATCCTTTTTTTTATATCTCGTTGTTTCGTTGTTACACTACTTCTACATCAAATGCTACCGGCCCTTTGTCGCTTTCTTTTATTTCGAACTCGACAGCCTGCCCTGCTTCCAAGGAAAAGACATTGTCTTTAACTCCAGTACGGTGCACAAATAAATCTTTGTCGTCTTCAGACTGGATAAATCCATATCCTTTAACTGCATCGTACCATTTTACGGTACCTTTCATTTTCTATTAATAACGGTCTCTGCGTTGATAACCACCACCTCCGCGACGATCTCCACCACGGTTCTCACGAGGTTTAGATTCGTTTACTTTGATGTTTCTTCCACCAACTTCAGCATTGTTTAACTCTTTAATAGCGTTGTTTGCGTCGTCATCGCTATCCATTTCAACAAAACCAAAACCTTTGCTTCTTCCAGAAAATTTATCTGAAATAATTTTAGCAGAAGCTACTTCACCATACTCTTCGAAAATCTCTTTTAAATCTTCCTCGCCTAAATTAAACGGAAGATTTCCAACATAAATGTTCATTTGTTTTTATTTAAAAAATTAATAATTCTCAATTTTTATTGCCTTGCAGCTTTCAACAAAATAGTGTAAATCCACATAAATTTGTGCATCGAATAAAAAAGGAATTCCTGGCTTATCAATAAGAAATAGTGTGGAAAAACAAGAGAGGAGAGCTGTCCGGACTGTCTTAAAACGTTCAATAAAAAAAGATCAACTTGCTAATTTCCAGATATTCAAAATGTAAT
>WGCT01000176.1 GCA_015493625.1 Draconibacterium sp.
ATCTTTCAGCCATCTGTTGTTAATAACTTGTATTGTTACAACAATTTCCTGTAAAACAAATTTTATTCCGAGAAGTTCTCATTCTCAAAATATTCCGGTTACCGAAGAAGTGCAAGGCGTTGACAGCCAAATAATATACATGTATCGACCGTTTAAAGATAGTCTTGAAAAAGATATGAAACGGGTGATTTCCATTTCAGAGAAAGAGATGGTAAAAGGACGTCCGGAGAGTTTATTAACTAATTTTTTAGCCGATTTACTTTTAACCGAAGCAAAAGCCGAAGCTGCAAAATTTGCGGACGATGTTAATCCTGTAGTCTCTTATTTTAATTATGGTGGAATACGGACATCGTTACCGAAAGGAGAAATTACAGTGGGTAAAATTTTTGAGTTGATGCCGTTCGAAAACGAATTGGTTTTTATTCAGCTAACCGGAACACAGGTTCAGAAATTTTTAAATCATCTGGCTGAAAAAAATGGGGAGAGTGTTGGTGGCGTGCGGTATGTAATTTCAAACGGGAAAGCGGTTGATATACAAATTGCAGGTAAAGAAATTGTTTCAAATAAAACGTATTGGCTGGCTACCAACGATTATGTTGCCGAGGGTGGCGACGGATTAGAGGTTTTTACACATCGGTTAAAAATTGTAAAACCCGGATTAAAAATACGAAATGTAATACTTAATAGTTTGGAAAAGAGTTATAAAGAGGGAAAGACTTTAACCGCAAAAGAAGACGGGAGGGTAAAAAATGAATAGACGAAAATTTGTAAAAAATATTATTGTCGGGAGTGCCGGAGTTGGTTTAGGTGTAACACCGTTCAATTTGTTTGCAGGCACCGATTTTGTAACAATATCGATACTCCACACCAACGATATGCATACACACATCGAACCATTTACGGGTACAAACAAGCGATATTCGAATAAAGGCGGATTAGCACGAATATCGGCAATGGCACAAAAGTTTAAAGCCGAAAACCCCGACACACTTCTTTTCGATGCGGGCGATATGTTTCAGGGAACTCCCTATTTTAATTATTACAAAGGCGAGTTAATGCTGAAATTAATGAGTGCCGCCGGTTACGATGCCGGAACAATTGGAAATCACGAATTCGATAACGGATTGCAGGGAATTTTAAATCCTCTGCCCAATGCAAAGTTCCCCATAATAAATTCAAACTACGACTTCTCCGATACTATTTTGGCCGGTAAATTTCCCCGCTGGAAAACGTTTAAACGCTCGGGAATAAAAATTGGTGTGTATGGCGTTGGCGTTGAATTGCATGGTTTGGTTGCCGATAAAAATTATGGGAACACCATTTATAACGACCCGGTAACAGTGGCTCGCGAAATGGAATCGTTTTTACGAAACGATAAAAATTGCGACCTTGTAATTTGTCTTTCGCATTTGGGTTTGTATTGTAAGCGCAATCCGGTTTGCGATTTGGTACTGGCCGAAGAGACAGAAACAACCGACCTGATTATTGGAGGACATTCGCATACATGGCTCGAAAAACCATTAATAAAAAAGAATAAAGCGGGCAAACAGGTAATTGTCAATCAGGCGTGGTGGGGCGGCCTTATGATGGGAAAAATCGATTTTGTTTTCGAACGTTCCAACAAAAAACAAAAAGCTGTTTTTTCTGAAAACTTATAAAAGATATGAAGCGAAGCTATCGATTATTACTCTCCGTTTTATCCGGCATTTTATTGAGTTTGGCATGGTTGGGTTTTCCCGGATGGACACTTTTTGTTGCATTTATTCCGCTTCTTTGGCTCGACAGGTTTTTTGTTTTACAAAAGAAAAATTTCAGAAGTGTATCGTTTTTTGGACACGCTTTTTTAGCCGTTCTTATTTGGAATGTATTAACCACATTTTGGGTGGCAAATGCAACGCTGGCAGGTGCTTTAATGGCATTTATTATTAATTCGGCTGCCATGTCGGTGATGTGGTGGCTCGCACACATTGCCCGACGTAACTTTAAGGCAAATCTTGGATATGTTGCGCTTGCTGCTTTTTGGATTTCGTTCGAATACATTCATTACCACTGGGATATTGAATGGCCGTGGCTGCACCTTGGAAACGGGTTTGCTAATAATGTTCAACTTATTCAGTGGTATGAATATACAGGTGTTTTTGGCGGAACATTGTGGGTTTTGGTAATGAATATTTTACTGTTTAAAACAATTTTGAGTATCAAAGAAAATAGCACGGTAAAAAATAAATTTTATATTGTTTCGGCTTCTGTTTTTGTTTTAGTTGCGCCTATTATTATCTCGCTCATTACCTACTCTTCGTATGTCGAAAAGGAGAATCCCAAGGAGGTTGTAGTTGTTCAGCCCAATATAGACCCCTATTCCGAAAGTTATGATTTTAGTGCTGAGCTGTTAAAAATGAAAAAATTTTTACAGTTGGCAAAGCAAAAAACAACCAATACTACCGACTTTATTGTTGGTCCCGAAACTGTATTCGAGAATCCGGGGTATTGGAATGAGGCCAATTTACAATCGAACCGGTTTATTCAAAAATTCTCAGCGTTTAGCAAAAATTACAACAACGCCGAAATGGTTTTTGGTGTTTCGTCGTATAAAATTTACCCGGACAAAAATAGTGCTCCCATTACTGCCCGGTCAAACGGAAAAATTGTTTACGACCGGTTTAACACAGCTATTTTCCTCGACCGAAACGGAGCGTGTCAGGTTTATCATAAATCGAAATTGGTAGTGGGAGTGGAGAAGATGCCTTTTATGAAATACCTTGGTTTTATTAACGATATTGTTATAAATATTGGTGGAACAACCGGGAGTTTAGGGCATCAGTCAGAGCCATCGAATTTTATCTCTAAAGACGGAACTCAGGTTGCTCCGGTTATCTGTTACGAATCGGTTTTTGGCGAGTATGTTGCCGGTTATGTTCGGAAAGGAGCCGAACTTATTTTTATTATTACCAACGACGGTTGGTGGAAGAATACCCCTGGTTATAAACAACATCTTTCGTACGCCCGGTTGCGTGCCATCGAAACCCGACGCAGCATTGCACGGGCTGCAAATACAGGAATATCGTGTTTTATTAATCAACGGGGCGATGTGTTACAACCTACAAACTGGTGGGTAGAAACTGCCATTAATGGAACAATAAATGCGAACAATACCATTACGTTCTATGTAATGTATGGCAATTATATTGCACGCATTTCTCTGTTTATAAGTATTTTATTGTTGTTGAATTTGGTGGTGAAAAGGGTTATAAAAAGATAAAAAAAATCCGCACTAATTCAGTTTGTGAAAACCCCGATAATACAGGATTTGAGTGCCCGGTTGATCAAACTTCCAACGGTCTTTCGACTCACCCCGATTTGCATCGGGACTACCAGGCCTGTTTTAACAACCATAAAGAGCTTTCTCGGTTTAAAAAGTTCTGTTGAGTTTACCAACTGTAATCAATGCGGAAAATATTTTTTTCTTTTCAATGAACATGTTTTGTTATATCAAATGTACCCTTCTATTCTTGTTTCTCCAAACAATTCGGATACTTTATTCAGTGTTGAAATATAAATAATTGTATAATAG
>WGCT01000177.1 GCA_015493625.1 Draconibacterium sp.
GTTTTTGTTTAAGAAATAGTATTGAGCCCGAGACGAAAGATTTAACATCTCGGGCAACTAAAGAAGAATCCTAATAGATTATAATATTTTATAATTTGTAGCATTTTGCTCACAAAAATATAAGAATTGAAAGCAAATGCAACTCTATTGCGTGAAATTAGCGCAAAAATATTCTTATTTATTTTGATTTCAAATTACATGGGAGTTTTCATTTATGTAAACTAACTCGTACCTCAATTGTAAATTGAGGGAATATAGAGGTGCATGGGGCAACAATTATTAACTGTTTTCTAGAGCAAACTGCCGCCCTGCTTTAAATGCTTTTATGTTGAGTTCAACAATTTCTGCTCCTTTTTTTCCAAAAATGCGCTGAATTCCTGTCTCTATTTTTTCGGGTGCTATTTGAATAAATGGCGTTGATGCTCCCAGCATAACTACGTTAGAAACTCTGCGATTACCAAGCTCCAATGCAATTTTGTCGGCGTCGATGGCAACAAAACGAGGTTGTTTTTTAATCTCTTCTAAAACTTTTTCAATATCGGGGTAGTTTACAATGTTTTCGAAAGGGGTTGTGTTGGTAACAATGTATCCGTTTGGCGAAAGAAATGGCAGGTAACGAAGTGCTTCCATAGGTTCTACAGCCAAAATTAATTCAGCCGAACCTTTTGGAATAAGGTCGGAGTTAATGGGTTGAGTTGAGATTCGCAAATGCGAGACTACTGCTCCACCACGCTGGCTCATACCGTGCGTTTCGGCTTGTTTTAAATACAAATTTTCGTTAAGTGCAGCATCTCCGAGGATTGAGGCAATCGATAAAATTCCCTGTCCGCCAACGCCTGCCAATATGATATCGGTTTTAATTCGTTCCATTTTTTACTGTTTTAGTTGAGTTTTAGTTTTTTTACATTTTTTCTGCGATGAACGGCTGCCTGAATACATTCGCGGCGGAAGATAATAACCGAAACGCCTTCATAAGCCAACTCTTCCTTAAAAATCTGCACCATCTTTTCATGATTTTTTCGCAGCGGAATTTCAACCCGAATATGAGCAGGGTCAACTCCAACTCCTTCGCAAATCGATTCTATTTTACCCATTGCCGAAGAATCCTGTCCTCCGGTCATCGATACCGATTCATTGTCGGAGATAACCAAAATCATATTCGATTTATCGTTTACAGCATCAAGCAATCCGGTAACTCCCGAGTGAGTAAATGTTGAGTCGCCAATAACAGCCACTGCCGGTATTAACCCGGCATCGGAAGCACCTTTTGCCATGGTTACCGAAGCCCCCATATCAACACACGAATAAATCGATTTATAGGGAGGTAATGCCCCAAGCGTATAACAGCCAATATCAGAAAAAACCCGGCCTTTCGAATAGGCCCCCATAACTTCGTTAAGCGCATCGTACATATCCATATGTCCACAACCCTGACACAGTGCCGGCGGGCGATTAGCAACAATCTCCGGAATCTCCTCTCCCATTTCTACCGGTTTGCCAAGTGCTTTTGCAACCAGGTCGGCGTTTAATTCTCCGTCGCGCGGCAGTGCTCCGTTTAACCGGCCACACACTTTTATCTCTTTTTTGAAAATTCCTTTTATCGCCTCCTCAATTAACGGATATCCATCTTCGAGAACCAGAACTTCTTCGCAATTCTCTTCTACTACTGCTAACTGTTTTTTTGAAACCGGGTAGTGCGAAAGTTTAAATATGGTGTACGGACAAGTTTCGTCCTCATAGTTTTCGAGCAAATAGTTATAAGCAATTCCGCAAGCAATTATACCAAGACTTTTATCGGTACCAATTGTTAGCGAGTTGTATTCCGATTTTTCGGCAATATCTTCAAAAAGTTGCTGTTTATCGAGCAACCCTTTATAACGCCTGCGTGCAATGGCAGGCAGCAAAACAAATTGTGCCGGGTCCGACGGTAATTTTAGTTCATTCGCTTCAATTACCTCTTTCCGGATAATGCCGGCACGAGAATGCGCCAAACGTGTTGTTATTCTCACCATAACCGGCACTTGCAACTCTTCGGAGAGCTGAAATGCACTGCGTGTCATTTCGTATGCTTCTTGTTGGTTCGATGGTTCGAGAACCGGAATCATGGCAAATTTGGCATAAAACCGTGAGTCTTGCTCGTTTTGCGACGAGTGCATCGACGGGTCGTCGGCAACGGTTAAAACCAAACCTCCGTTAACACCGGTAATTGCTGAATTAATAAATGCATCGGCAGCAACATTCAGCCCAACATGTTTCATACAAACCATGGTACGTTTTCCTGCATACGACATTCCAAGTGCCGCTTCGTAGGCTGTTTTTTCGTTAGCCGACCATTTACTTCTAATACCTTTTTCTTTGGTTAATTCGTTATTCTGAATGTATTCTGTAATTTCGGTTGAAGGTGTGCCCGGATAAGCATATACTCCCGAAATACCACCATCGATAGCTCCCTGCCCGACTGCTTCAACGCCTAATAATAAGTTTTTTTGCATAATGTTTTTTTTTCGAAGTGCACAAAATTATTAAATTATGAAT
>WGCT01000178.1 GCA_015493625.1 Draconibacterium sp.
CATTTGGGCGAGGGATTAGAGTCGTTTTTTAACTTTTTAAGGAGATTTTATACAGGGAATGGTCAAACTTACGCACTTTATGTAATTGTATTTTTGGTTATTCTTATACTATTTTCAAAACAGATATTTTTATAATCTACTGAATATTTATACATCGGAATATGAACATTTGGATAACAATATTAGGATTTTTAGCCACCGTATTTCTGGCTTTTGTAGTTGGTGTATTTTATGGTGGTTTTGTTCGTAAAATTACAGCCCGCGTTCAAAACAGAGTTGGGCCACCTGTTTATCAGAATTTTCTTGATATCGTAAAACTGTACAGTAAAAAAACAGCAATTAACCATGGGTGGATGCAGCACCTTGGGCCGGCTTTTGCAATTACAGCATCGGTTACAAGTTTAATGTTTATTCCTATTTTAAATGGTACGGGTTGGTTTCCATGGTTCGAAAACCTCAATTTTAAAGGCGATTTAATTTTTCTTCTTTATATGATGGTGTTTGGCTCTTTGGGAATGGCACTCGGGGCAGGGCAAACTGGTAACCCCAATTCGGCGATTGGCGTTTCGCGTGGATTATCGCAAATGGTAGGGTACGAAATTCCATGGGTTTTGGCACTTGTGGCATTAATGCTTCAAACCAAAACTACTTCGTTAACAGGGCTGCTCGATTATCAGGTTTCAAACGGAACATGGATGATGTTTGAATCGCCGTTTGCATTTGTAGCCGCTGTATTAGCCATGCTCGGAATGTTTCATTATGCACCGTTCGATGTGCCTTTTGCGCCTGCAGAACTTTCGTCGGGGCCGGCATCCGAATTTGGCGGTAAATATCTGGCATTAATGATGTCGTCGGGGTCAATATTTTCGTTTGTAAAACTTGTACTCATTGTCGATGTTTTTATGGGAGGAGCTTCAAACCTTATTATGTTGGTTGTTAAAACATTCGCTCTTTATATGATTCCGGTATTGTATGGTATTGTGAGCCCACGATATAGAACTGAGCAGTCAATCCGGTATTTTTGGGGATGGCCGACTTTTATTGGAATATTGGGAGTTATTTATGCCGTTTTTGTTCGATAAAAAATAAAATCTGAAAAGATGATAAATGATAAGAATTCAAAAAAAATAGTTGATATTATACAGGACTTTTCCCGTAGGCACTCTCTTTTTGTGCTTGCCTACGGAACAGGTTGTGGAGCCATTGAAATTCCTCCAACCATGACTTCGCGCTACGATGCGGAACGGTTTGGAATTAGAGGAATGGCCACTCCGCGCCAGGCCGATTTACTACTTATTACAGGTTATTTGGCTTCGAAAACATTAAAACGGGTAATTCGTGCTTACGAACAGATGCAAGACCCGAAATATGTAATTGGTTTTGGAAGTTGTACAATTAATGGAGGAATGTATTGGGATTCGTACAACACAATTAAAATCTTGTCCGACTATATTCCTGTCGATGTATATATTAACGGTTGTATGCCACGTCCCGAAGCCGTTATCACCGGTTTTATAGAGTTGCAAAACCTTATTAAAGAGGGGAAAGCAAATGGCGCTCAGAAATATAAAGAAAACCTTGAGTGGTATCGCGAAAACCAGAAAAAAGTTATTAAAGACTGGAAAATGCCCGACTATAATTGGTAGTAGTTTTAACGAATAATAAATTATTGAAAAATGACTGATACAATTTTAGATAAAGAACAAAAGTTGGTTCAACTACTGGAGCAGACATTTAAAAAGCTTTCGGGTAAAGTTGTACGCCAACGCCGGGTAACCGTTTCTGTAGAAAAAGAGTTGGTTCCTTCGGTGTTGTCGTATGCAAAATCGCAACTCGGATACATTCATCTTTCACATATGTCATGTGTCGACTGGCCGGAGAATAATAACTTCGAAATTATTTATATTTTATGGTCGCCCGCCGATAAAGTTCAGTTGTTTATAAAAACATTAATTAACCGCGAAAATCCGGAAATTGATAATGTTGACATGATTTGGAAGCATGCTAACACTTACGAACGCGAGATTCGCGAAATGTATGGCATTCAGTTTAACGGACTGGTGGGAGCACAAGAGTTTATTTTAGAAGATTGGGACGATATGCCACCTATGCGCCGCGATTTTGACACGGTTGAATATGTCGACGATAATTATACATTCAGACCCGGACGCGAAGATGCCGGAGATGTTAGAGAAGAGATTGTAAAACGGAGCGGTGAAGATATTCCCGACTTTGCAAAAAAATATTCGAGAGATTAAAAGAGCTGAAAGCCGGTAGAGCAAAGTTCCTATTAAATTTTCAAAAAATGAGAGAAAAAGCGACAACATTATATTTAGGACCACAACATCCGGGAATTACCGGAAATATGATGATAAAACTCAAAGTGGAGGGCGATACAGTTGTAAAGGCCGAAACTCATGTGGGATATTTACATCGTGGTTTCGAAAAACTGATGGAGAGGCGAAACTGGCTGCAAAGTTTTACCATTGTTTGCCGCATTTGCGTTCCCGAACCCGACCCAAATGAGTTAAACTATTCGCGTGCCGTAGAAGAGATAGAGGGCAGGACAGTACCTGAAAGAGCCGAGTGGATTCGTACAATGATGATGGAACTGAGCCGGTTAGCAAGTTACCTGCTTTGGTTTGGCGGGCAAAATGGTTCGTCGGGGTTATACACCATGCCACAGTGGAGTGTGGGCGACCGCGACTATATTCTCGATCTTTTTGAAGAACTTACAGGTGGCCGCGTCTATCATATGTATATCTGGCCGGGTGGTGTTCGCCGCGATTTACCCGACGGTTTTGCCGATAAAGTTTTGCAAACAATGGATTACCTCGAAAAGAGGCTTAAAAAGTACGACGATCTGATGTTCGCAAATACAATTTTTCAAAAACGTGCACAGGGAATTGGTTGGATAGACCCGAAGAAAGCAGTGGAATGGGGAGTGGTTGGCCCGCCGTTACGAGCCGCCGGTATTAAATCGGATGTTCGTATCGACGACCCGTATCTTATTTACGATAAACTCGATTTTGAAGTTCCTACGCAAACCGGTTCCGATGTTTGGTCGAGAGCACTAATTCGCCGTTTCGAATTCGAACAGTCTATATCGATGGTTCGCCAGTGCATCGAGAAAATGCCCAAAGGCGAGGTGTACAATAAAATTCCGAACCCGATGAAATGGACAATTCCTGCCGGCGATGCATATGTAAAAGCAGAATCGGCCAGAGGAGAGTTTGGTTATTACGTAGTTAGCGACGGTAGCGACAAGCCGCGCAGGGTGCATGTAAAAGGACCTGCATATGTTCACGGTGTAACGCTTTTAGAGCGTATTCTGGTTGGAGCAAACATTGCCGACGTTTCGTTTATTATGAATAGCCTCGGTACATGCCCTCCTGAAATTGAAAGATAGATAGTTAAAGATAATAAGGAAAAATATACAACATGGCATTTTTTGATATTAAAGGACTTGTAACTCCTTTCACAGCTCTCACACAGTTAGGGAAGGCACCGCATACTGTTACATTTCCATACCATAAAAAAGAGACAGCCGAACGTTATCGTGGGTTACACTACAACAATATAGAAGAGTGTATCGGATGTGGAAACTGTTCAACAATTTGTATGAACGAAGCCATCGATATGATTCATGTTGACGGAGTTGAAGGTGGAAAAGGCGACTCGGGATTGCGTCCGCGTGTCGACAATGGTCGCTGTTGCTGGTGTGCTCTCTGCGTTGAAGTTTGCCCAACGGGTTCGTTAAATTTAACCAAAGAGTATATTTATGTTACTCCCGATGCCGATGCTTTTTTGTGGACACCCGGAGTTAGCAACCCCGAGGGAAAAGAAATAATATCGTTTAACAGCAGCGTTGAAACTTCGTTGGGTATGTACAACCGTATTCCAATGCCCGAACTCGAAGGAAAAGAGCGGGTAAAATCGTTTGCCGAAGTTATGTTGTATTATTCCGAAGAAGAGGCACGCGAAGAGGCAACACGCTGTATCTCGTGTGGGCTGTGTACCGAAGTTTGTCCGGCTCACATGCACATTCCCGAGTATATTAATGCCATTGCAAAAGGCGACGATAACGAAGCTATTAAAATTATTTACGACAACAACCCGCTTGGCGAACTGTGCGGTAAAGTGTGTACTCGCCGTTGCGAAGATGTTTGTGCCATGCAGGTACGCGGCGATGCCGTTGCCATTCGTTGGTTAAAAGAGTATGCCGTTGGCCGTGCCGAAACTGCCGATATTATTAAAGAGATTGTGAATCCGGAAATTAAAGAACCGAACGGATTTAAAGTGGGAATTGTTGGTGCGGGCCCGTCGGGGTTAACGGCCGGATATTATCTGGCACTTAAAGGGTTCGACGTAACCATTTACGAAGCAAATAAATATGCCGGGGGAATGACCATGTACGGAATTCCAAAATACCGGTTACCCATGGAATCGCTCGATAAACAAATCGATTATATGAAATCGATAGGAGTAAAAATCGAGTTCAATACAAAGGTTGGAAAAGACATTACATTCGATAAAATTTATAAAAGCCACGATGCCGTATTTGTTGGTGTTGGCTTCCAGGTGCCGTATAAAATGGGAATTAAAGGCGAAGAGGCCGTTGGCGCATTCCCGGCAGTGAATATGCTGTTCGATGTAAATAATGGTAAAACACCCGATATCGGCAATAAAGTTGTTGTCATTGGTGGAGGAAATGTTGCTATCGACGGAGCACGAGTTTCGCGCCGTTTGGGTGCCGAGGTTACCATTATGTATCGCCGTCGGGTGGTTGATATGCCGGCCGATTGGGAGGAGATTGAAGGAGCAGAACACGAAGGCGTTGAAATTATGCCGCAAACCATTCCGGTTGAAATTATTACCGACGAGAACAGTAAAGTTAAAGCAATAAAATATTTGAAAGCCGAAATGGTTGCCGACGACAAAGGCGGCCGTCCACGACCGGTGCCAATAGAAGGAAGCGAAACCATTATGGAAGTTTCGTCGGTAATTGGTGCAATTGGTCAGGAAGCTGATTATTCATTCTTTACCGAAGAGGCACTAAAAGAGATTGAAATTAACCGCGGACGAATGGTGGTTGACGAGAATATGATGACAGGAATGAAAGGAGTATTTGCCGGTGGCGATGCAGTAAACCGAACTGCCGATGCAATTTCGGCAATTGCCGACGGCTTTAAAGCTTGTAAGTCAATTGAGAAAATGCTGGTAAAATAGCAGTCATCTCTCTTTTATAAAAAATCCTCCGTAGTTTTCTACGGAGGATTTTTTTTGTATGAAAAGTTTCAAATAAATTTATTCACCAAACTCGTAACCCAATTCTATCCCTTTTTTTGTTGCCGGAACTCCCGATTTCATCCATTTGGGCATTGGTTTATCTTTTAAGTAGTGGTCGAAAAACTGCGACATTCGAATCTGAAAATCTTTTATGTCGGGAAATTTTGTTGGCCAGTGGCCGGCCTCGTTGTAATTGAGCAGCCATGCTGGTTTTTGTAGCCGCCTTAATCCTATGAAAAATTCAATTCCCTGATACCACGGTACAGAACCGTCGTCGTCGTTGTGCATAATAAGTATTGGTGTGTTTATTTTGTCGATTGTAAAGAGCGGCGAATTCTCAATGTAGCGCAATGGCGATTCCCAAATCGATTTCCCAATGCGGCTCTGTGTATGCTCGTACTGAAACGAACGGCTGAGACCCGAGCCCCATCGAATTCCACCGTATGCGCTAAACATATTAACCACCGGTGCTCCCGATTCGATTGCCGCAAACATATTTGTGCGGGTTGCCAGATAAGCAACCTGATATCCACCCCAACTGTGTCCCTGTGCACCAATGTGGTTTTTGTCAACAAAACCTTTGTCAATCAGTGCGGTAACGCCCGGCATAACACAGTTAAAAGCCGACTCGCCGGGGTAGCCCTCTTTGTAATATACATCGGGGTTAAAAACAAGGTAGCCGTGGCTGGTGTAATAGTGATACCCAATTGTTGAACGGCCAATTTGCGGAAGATGATAACTCAACAGCCCCTGAGAACTTTTTTCATAAAAATTTACAATCATCGGGTATTTTTTCTCGGGGTCGAAATTTGCCGGTTTGTGCAGAGTTCCTTCCAGCTTTTGTCCGTCGAGCGAGACCCACGAAACCAATTCGGCTGTTCCCCATAAAAAATTGCTTTGTTGCGGAGCGGCATCACTAATTTGTTGTTCGTTTTTAAAACTTAAATCGGTTGCAAGTAGGTTCGGATAGAGCTCGAAATTTTCTTTTGTAAAAAGTACTATGTCGGCATCTTTGGCTTTCCGTAGCGAGCTGAGTTTATAGTTTCCCGAATAAATATCTTCCGGTTTTGTATCCCCTTCAATAGTAAAACTATAGTAATGATCGGCGCGTGTAATTTCGTTGTGTCCTTTTAAAAATACTGTTTTAGCAGGGTTAATTCCTTCTTCGTTTTTTAGTTCCTGATTTGTAGTTTTTGGAAAATTAATCAGGCGGTACGAGATGCTGTTTGCTCTGCCATTTTTGGTAATATTTACCGGTTCTGTTTTGTTTTCAGGATTGATTTTCCAAATATCGAAACGGTCGTAAATTAAAAGTGCTGCATCGTTTTTTAACCATCCTGCAATTCCGTACGAGCCAGGCAGATTGGGAATATCGTTTAATTCATTAGCAACCTGCACAACAGCAGGCGATGTAATTTTAAATTCTTTTCCGGCTTCAACAGAATAGGTATTCCATGTTGTGTCGATGGCATTGTACCAGTATAAATAATTTCCGTTGGTCGACACTCGCGGTGTGGCACGACAATCGGTTTTTATCTGTTTGGCCTTGCCACTGTTAATATCAACCAAATAAAAGTCGTTATGGCATGGACTACCCTCCCACATTGCCTGAATTGCATACGGCCTGTTCGACCAGGCCAAAAGTTTGTCGCAGTTGCCTTTTTTTATTTTTTTTATTCCGCTAAACTGTTCGGTTTCGAGCTGTACCATTTTTTTGCTGTCGAGATGAACAACGGCAAGATACGATCTTTTTAAATCGCTTTTTACCCTTTTTACCTGAACGGTGTGCAGTGTCTCTTCATTCCATGTCCATACATCAACTTTGGGCTGTTCCTCATCTAAAATAGTGGTGTCTTTTTGCTCTTTTACAGGAGCTGTCCCCAAAAACAGACGTTCACTATTTTCCGAAAACGAGAGTGTGCCATTCTCGCTAATCTCCCAATTATCAGGCAGTGCATCGTTTTTATTGTTGGCAATTGCTGTTGCATTTCCATTGCCATTCCAAAAATATAATGTGTAATCGGCAGGTTTCTTTTTAACGAACGAAGTGTCGGCAAGAAAGGCAATTTTATCGCCGGTTTTATTTATTGTCAGATTTTTAAACTTTCCTTTTCCCGAAAGAATTTTTATAGTATTGTTTTCAGCCAAATTATAAACATAAACTCCGGCATCAAACGTGCTGTCTTTCCCCTCCGAGATGTAGGTAAGAACTTTGCTCTTCGCGGCAAAAACATAGCTGCTAACGGCAGGTATTTCTGTAATATTAGCACTGTTCAGGTTTTTAATAAATAGTGGATAAACGTGCTCCGAATTAGATTTTTTCTCTTTTCCTTTTTTTGTTGAATCTTGCGGTGTGTCGGTTTGCCAGGCAATCCAACCGGCCCATTTGTCAGGTATTTCCGAAGTCTTTATTGCATTTATTGTATCGGCTTCTGCACGCTCCGGGTTGTAAATTACCAACTTGTCTTTTGGCATTTTTTCTTTTTTTGTCTTTTTGAGTTTTAACTCTCGAACCGTCTCTTTAAGCGGTTTTAATGTGAAAATTACAAATTTTGAATCGGCAGTTATTTTGGCATTTGTACCACCGGTGACCGAGGTTTTTTCGTTTCCGTCGGGTGTAGTTATTTTTAAAACCGGGTCGCCTTTTTGGGGTTGCAGTTTATACACAATAAAAGCTCCGTTATTCGAAATGTGTGTTTCGGTAATGCGGTTCCAGTTTTGAACATCGTCGAATGTTAGCGGGCGTTTTTTTGGTTGTGCAGTTGCTAAAAGCCCCAGACTTAGAAGAGTAAAAAGAGTGAATATTTTTTTCATGTGTTAAAAATTTAGAATTAAGATACAAGAATCAAGACACAAGACAGGAAAAACTAGTGCTTTAACTTAATCATGTTTCTGTGTGTGAAATCTTTTGTCATACTCGTTTCATTTTAAAATATTTAAAAC
>WGCT01000179.1 GCA_015493625.1 Draconibacterium sp.
ATATTGAATGAAATTATAAAACATGGATTTGCAACAATTTTTCAAAGCTTAGACATCAAAGAAAATGGTATTTTAACAGAAGATGAGTTTGCATTCTTTATAAAAATGAACTTTAAACTTTTACAGGAAAATATAAAACACTGGAAGCTTTTTTACTCGTTAATGCTTCAACCGCAGGTAACAGAAACTTTTGCAAGCGACTATAAAAACATGATAGCTCCCCTATTTAAGATGCTGTTTAACTTTATTAATGCTCGTGGCAGCAGCGATCCGGAAGGCAATTTAATGGCCATTAGTGCCATGCTCGAAGGTGCATTTTTATACGCAGTTGCCGCACCCGAAGTTTTTCCGATGGAAATTATGCAAGAAAAAATAATTGATGCGTGTTTTAAAATAATAGACAATTAGATCTTTAGATTTTTAAACAAATAGACCTTTAGATATTGGATAAATAGAAGAACGATGAAACTATTACTTTTTATGCTTTTAGCTGTTGTCTCTGCCGTTCAGGCGCAAGACATTAAAGAGATTGTAAAACAAGCCGACGAAAAATTCAGAGGAAATTCGAGTGAGGGAGAGATGACAATGATTATTAAACGCCCTTCGTGGAGTCGAACGGTGTCGATGAAAAACTGGACACTGGGCGATGAGTATTCGCTGATTTATATTACCGCGCCGGCAAAAGAGAAAGGGCAGGTTTTTTTGAAACGCCAAAAAGATATGTGGAACTGGGTTCCAAACATCGAGCGAATGATAAAAATTCCACCATCGATGATGATGCAGTCGTGGATGGGTTCCGACTTTACAAACGACGATTTGGTAAGTCAGTCGTCGCTGGTAAAAGACTACACACACAAATTGCTTGGCGAAGAGACCATCGACGGTTATCTATGTTACAAAGTCGAATTAATTCCCCACGACGATGCACCGGTTGTGTGGGGCAAAATAATAATGTGGATTTCGAAAGATGAATACTACTGGCTAAAAACCGAGTATTACGACGAGGACAATTTTTTGGTAAACACCGAAATTTTATCGGACGTAAAAAAGATGGACGACCGTACAATGCCAACCCGAATGGAGATGATTCCGGCTGACGAAGAGGGACATAAAACAATCATCATTTTCGACAAAATGAAATTCAATATAAAACTAAAAGAGTCGTTTTTCTCGCAACAAAACATGAAGCGGATTCGGTAAGAATATGGACTGAGGGGCTGAGGGGCTGAGGGACTGAGGGGCTGAAGGATTGATTTGATATGCAATTCAAAATTATATTTTCAACACCATTTAAAACTATTTATTATGGAATATGATGATAAAATAAGATATAGAGAGGAGATGAAACTACGTTTGAGAAATTTTTTTTTAAATCTAATAAAACTGTGTCAATCAATCCCTTACTCAAAAGAATCAACCATTCTTGCAAAACAACTTTTGCGTTCGGGGAGTTCGGTTTATGCTAATTACAGAGCTGCAAACCGGGCTCGGTCTAAAGCTGAGTTTTTCAGTAAACTAAGCATTGTAGTTGAAGAGGCCGATGAAACCGAAATGTGGCTCGATTTACTAATTCATTCAAAAATTAGCAATAACACCGAAACAATCCACCTACATAAAGAGAGTTTTGAAATATTAAAAATAATGGCTTCTGCCCGAAAAAATTCTAAGTTATGAAACAATTCCATCACAAGTTTAACCTATCACAAAATCAATCCTTCAGTACCTCAGTTTTCCAGTCCTTCAGTCCTTCAAAAAATCAGTAATAAAGAAATGAAAACGGACATAAAATTAGCATGGCGCAATCTCTGGCGAAACCGGAGGCGAACAATTATTGCCATTTCGTCAATCGTATTCAGTGTTTTGCTTGCCTCGTGGATGCGCTCGATGCAGGAGGGCTCGTACAATAGCATGATTGAAAATTCAGTAAAATTTTACTCGGGATATTTACAGGTTCAAGACACAGCTTTTTGGGACGAGCGAACGCTAAATAACAGTTTTAAAGCATCGGCCGATTTAAAAACACAAATCGAAAATATTAAAGATGTAACGCTGGTTTCGAACCGGATTGAATCGTATGCACTGGCCGCAAACAATATTAAAAGCAAACCTGCCATTGTTTTAGGAATTGAACCGGAGGCAGAAGACCGGATAACCAACATTTCGAACAAAATAAAATCGGGGAAATTTTTAACAAAAGGCGACAAAGGTGCTATTCTTTGTCAGGGGCTGGCAAACTACCTGAAACTTGCCGTTGGCGATACACTGGTAATGATTGGACAAGGATACCACGGCATAAGTGCAAGCGGACTATTTATTGTAAAAGGAATAATGAAACATCCCATTGCAGAGTTCAATAACAACACCATTTATCTCGATATTGAAACAGCCCGCGATTTTTATTCGGCCTACGGATTATCGACTTCGATGGTGATAATGACCAACGACCACTATCAGGTAAAACACCTGAAAAAAGAGATTGAAAAAATACTCCCCCCAAAAAACAGAGTAATGACCTGGGTTGACATGCAGCCCGACCTCGAGCAACTTATTGAAAGCGACCGTGCAGGCGGAAAAATAATGCTTGGCATATTGTATATGATTATTGCATTTGGCATGTTTGGCGTGGTTTTAATGATGGTAAAAGAGCGCACTCGCGAGTTCGGTGTAATTCATGCGCTGGGCATGCAAAAAGGCAAACTTTCGGTAATTATGTTTTTCGAAACGATTTTTATCGGGTTACTTGGATGTGCTACAGGTGTTCTAATAAGCTACCTTTTTTGCCTCTACTTTTTTTATCACCCAATACCGCTTTCCGAAGAGATGGCAAAAGCATACGAGCAATACGGTATGGAACCATATATGTATTTCTCGTTAAAAGCATCGCTGTTTTATGGTCAGATGATTTTGGTTTTTTTCATCAGTCTTATCATATCGGTTTTTCCCATTTATTCAATCTCGCGATTAAAAATTACCGATGCGATGCGGAGTTAAAAAAATGCAGGAGGGTTGGAATAGAGATGTAGTTTATGCAGAATAAAATTAGATAAATAAATTCGGAACCCGGGACTCGAAACCCGGAACTTATAACATTATATTATGATTTGGTCGATAGCCTGGAGAAACGTTTGGCGAAACAAAGTGCGCAGCATTGTTATGATTGTTGCCATTGCACTCGGACTTGTTGCAGGAGTTTTTACGATGGCATTTATGCAGGGGTCGGTTAATTCAAAAATTGAATCGACAACAAAATCGGAGCTGTCTCATCTGCAAATTCATGCACCTCATTTTTCCGAAAACAGAGAGATTTCGTACTATATGAAAAACAGTTCGGAGTTGGTTTCGCAAATTGAGAATCTCGACTCGGTAAAAGCCGCATGCAGGCGATTAATTGCCGAGCCGTTTATAACCGCAGCACACGGAACAGGGGGCGGGAAACTGGTGGGAATAAACAGAGAGCAAGAGAAAAATGTAACCGATATTTGGGAGCATGTTGTAAAGGGCACCTACCTCGAAAAATCGGGGAGAATGCCGCCGGTTTTAATTGGCGAGAAACTTTCGAAAAAATTAAAGCTGAAAATTGGCTCAAAAATTAATGTCCAGTTGGTCGATTTAGAGGGCAATTTATCGGCTAAAGGATACCGTGTATGTGGAATTTTCAAAACCGCAAACACAACTTTCGACGGAACAAACCTGTTTGTACGCTACCGCGATTTGCAGTCGCAATTAGGCATTGAAGACGGGGCGGCACACGAAATTGCAATCCGTGTAAACCACGGCAACGAGGCGGCTCTCGTTAAACCGTCAATAGAAAAAATTGCTCCAAAATACGTTGTTCAAACCTGGAAAGAGATTAGTCCCGAAATGTCGCTTTTAACCGACTCGATGAACCAGTATATGTATATTTTTATTCTCATAATTCTGCTCGGTCTCTGTTTCGGAATAATAAATACAATGCTGATGGCCGTGCTGGAACGGGTAAAAGAGATTGGAATGTTGATGGCTGTGGGAATGAACCGAAGAAAAATCTTTGCGATGATAATTTTAGAATCGATATTACTGACAATTACCGGCGGATTTTTTGGATTGATTACCGGTGCGGCGCTTATAAAGTATTTCGAAACAACGCCCATCGATATCTCTATGTTTTCGAAAGGACTTGAAAAATTTGGGTTTGCCACACAGGTTTACACGTCGCTGAATTTCGAAATGCTTTTTACAATCTCGGTATTGGTGGTGTTAACCGGACTTATTTCGGCTGTTTACCCGGCACGCAAAGCACTAAAACTAAACCCCGCCGAAGCAACAAGAAGCGACTAAAAGCTGAGGGATTGAGGGACTGAGGGATTGAGGGACTGAGGGACTGAAGGATTGATGGACTGATGGACTGATGGGTTGAAGGACTGATGCAGGGAGTTAATAATTTTAAAAGAGCAACTTAATCAATTATTTATCAATTAATTAAACTATATATTATTCAAATAAAACATCTATGATAAAAGATTTCACACACAGAAGTACAATTAAGTTGAAACACTATTTCGTGTTTTGTATCTTATTGTCTCTTAGTCTTGTGTCTATCTGTCTAGTGTCTATCTGTCTAGTTGTCTAGTTGTCTAAACTTCAAATTATGAAAAAGCAAAAATACATTGCCATTAACATTATCCTTTTTGCCATCCTTTTTCTTCTGGTTACGTTTAACAAAGAGATTATTCGTCCCGAGTATGGAAACACGCCGGTGATTGGAATTATTACAGGAAGTTTTTCGAACTTTCTGGCTGCATATATAATTAGTCTGTTTGCCGTTTCTCCACTACTTTCACATAAAATCTCTATCAAAAAAAGTAGAATTTTCTTTTATACAGTTTCTGTTCTGGTTTTTGTTGTTTTGTTAATAGAAGAGGTAAAACCATTTACCGGAGCCAGCAAAACATACGACAAGTACGATATTATCGCAAGCGGATTGGGCTCAATTTTGGCAATTATCACTTTCGAAATAATAATAAAAAGAGTTCATGCAAATAGAAATATCAATGATTAAAATTTTAAAAAATGAAGATTATAGAAATTAAAAACCTACACAAAATTTACAACAGCGACTCGGTTTCGGTACACGCAGTAAATGGTGTTAACCTGTCGTTCGAAGAGGGCGAATTTACCGCAATTGTCGGTCCTTCGGGTTCGGGAAAAACTACACTTCTGAATGTAATTGGCGGACTCGACGATGCAACCGAAGGTACGGTAACCATCGACAATGTTGAGATTGAAAAACTCTCGGCACGGAAACTCACCGATTTCAGAATGAAAAATATTGGGTTTGTATTTCAGGCCTACAACCTTATTCCGGTATTGACGGCAAAAGAGAATGTGGAATTTATTATGCACTTGCAAGGCAAAAATAAAGCCGACCGCGAAGCGCGAACTACCGAGTTATTAAAAGCGGTTGGGTTGGGTGAAATGATGAACCGCCGCCCGTCGAAACTCTCGGGAGGACAACAACAGCGGGTGGCAGTTGCACGGGCACTGGCATCGAAACCTAAATTTGTTTTGGCCGACGAACCCACCGCCAACCTCGATTCGAAATCGACAGAAAATTTACTCGATATTATGGAGCGACTAAATAAAGAGGAGAAAATTACGTTTATATTCTCGACACACGACCAACGGGTTGTACACAAAGCACGGCGGGTGATTACCATTGAAGACGGGAAAATTATTGAGGACTTAATGAAGAGTCCCTCCTGACCTCCCCGCAGGGGAGGAAAAGTAGGTTACGGAGGGGAGTTATTTATAAAAAAGCTAAAATTCCAAATTAAAATTTCGAAGGGATAAAATATTTTTAGTAATTAAATTGAATAATGTTTTTAGAAAAATGACAAATACCAAAAGACAGTTTCGGAGAAGGGATACTTTTAAAAAAAATAGACGAAAAGATAAAAGTCCCAGCGGGACAACATATTTATAAAAAATTGAAAACAACATTCATCATAATCATTTCGATTGTTACAAATCTTGCATTTGTAAACATTACAGCAACTGACGGAAAATTAAACACCGCAGCAAATGCAAATTATCTAACACCATTAGAGAAAGAAGTTGTTCTCGAAATAAACCGTTTTCGTTCGAACCCCTCAAAATATGCCAACAATTATATTCGTCCACTTACCAACCATTACAAAAACAAATTACTAAACTACCCGGGCGACAACACACCCATTCGTACCCACGAAGGAGTAAAAGCGGTAAATGAGTGTGTGCGCGAACTGCAAACAGCAACACCGCAGCCCATTCTGTACCCCAGCAAAACATTAACAAAATCGGCCAACGAACTACAAAAATACCAGGCAAAAACAGGAAAGACAGGCCACACGGGCAGCAATAACTCAACCCTGAAAGAACGGATAGAACGCTTTGGAAAGTGGCAGACACAAATTGCCGAAAACATTGCCTACGGAAATACATCGGCACGACAGACTGTGATTTTCCTGTTGATTGACGATGGTGTAAAAAGCCGCGGACACAGAAAAAATCTGCTCGACCCCAACTTAAAATTTGTGGGCGTTTCAACCGGGAAACATCCGGTTTACCACTCGATGTGTGTAATGGATTTTGCCGGTGGAATTGAAAAAAAATAGAGAAAATGGACTTTTTTATTAAAAATAATATTGAACGGAATTCAATCTATATTCATCTTGTCTTGTGTCTAAAATCTTGAATCTCGTATCTAATTAAAACAATGAAACAAACAATTCTACTCATATTATTTCTTTTAACTACGCTGTTTGCGGGGGCACAATCGAACCTGTCGTTTAACGGTTATATAAAAGAGTTGAGCATGTTTTACAAACCGGTAAATCCAATTCCAACAGGAACCGATTCGCTCGATTTTCTTTTTCTGAACCAGATTCACAATCGACTGAATTTCAGATGGTATGCCACCAGCGAATTGACTTTTGCCGTTGAGGCGCGCAACCGGCTTTTCTTTGGTCAGATGATAAAAAAGTTCCCCTACTACAAAGATATGATTGACACCGACAACGGATTTTTAGATTTGGGAACAGTACTCGTTTCGGGCGATAGTTGGTTTTTACATTCAATGATTGACCGCGCCTGGGTCGATTACACAAAAGGAGACTGGCAGGTTCGTGTGGGGCGACAACGTATAAACTGGGGATTAAATCTGGTCTGGAATCCCAACGATATTTTTAATACTTACTCCTATTTCGAGTTCGATTATGAAGAGCGCCCCGGCAGCGATGCCGTAAGAATACAATACTACACCGGATTTACTTCATCGGCTCAACTGGTTTATAAAATTGGGCGCACAGCCAACGAAACTTCGGTTGCCGGATTGTACAGGTTTACAAAATCGAATTACGATTTTCAGTTTCTGGGTGGCTGGGCAGGTAAAGATGTTGTGCTCGGTGGCGGCTGGACTGGCGATATTAATGGCGGCGGTTTCCGTGGCGAATTTTCTTATTTCCATCCGCGCAGCAAAAACAACGGCAGCGACCAGGCTTTTGTAGCATCGATTTCGGGCGATTACACGCTAAAGAACAGTCTCTATTTTCATACATCGGTATTGTTTAACAGCAACGGGAAAACGGGGAAAGCCGGTGGAGGTAGTTTTTTTGGGGAGAAATTAACAGCCAAATCGTTATCGCGTTCAATGGTAAATCTTTTTGCGCAGGTTTCGTATCCTTTTACGCCACTGTTGTCGGGTGATTTTGCCACCATAATAAATCCGTTAGACGGCTCTGCATTCTTGGGGCCAACCCTCACCTACTCGCTTGGCAACAATTGGGAATTAATGCTAAACGGACAACTGTTTGTGGGTCAATCGGGAACCGAATACGGCGACTATGGAAAAGCAGTTTATGGACGAATTAAATGGTCGTTTTAAAAAATCTCGATAAATTTGCCCCACATTTAAATACCATGTATCGATTCTTAATTATAGTTGCAGTTATTTTTGCCACACCGTTTCTTGCCCATTCAAAAAAACTCGACAGCCTGAAATGTACCAATTACAAAGAGCTTCTCCTCGACTGGGATAACGATATTTTCTTGCACCACGACTACTACTATACACAAGGAGCACATATTTTCTACCTCAACCCGGCACTTAGGAAAAACCCGGCAAACCATATTCTTTTTCGGCTAAAAAATGCCGACAACTATTATGGGCTTGGAATTATCCAGGAAATTTACACACCAAAAGACATTAACGACACACTGCTGAATTTGGTAGACCGGCCATACTCCGGCACGCTTTATATTCGCTCGTTTATAGTTTCGTCTGTCCCCGAAAAGCATCTGCGATTTACAAGCCAGCTCGATTTGGGAGTACTTGGCCCGTTATCGGGAGCCAAAGATGCGCAACGAATAATACACGATTGGCTCGACCTTGGATTTCCCAATGGCTGGGATTTTCAGATAGAAAACCGCCCCTATCTAAACTACAATTTTTTGGTTGAAAAAGGGTTGATTTCAGTTCCCGGCATTTTTGACTTTATCGGCAATTCGCGGTTGCGCCTCGGAAACATTCACGATGATTTTTTATTGGGTGCAACTATCAGGCTGGGACGAATGAATGACTTTTTTAAAGGATATAACCTTGGAAATAGAACATACAAAGAAAACAGAGACTTTCAGCTCTTTGCATTTATAAATACGAGTGCAGTGACTGTTGCGTATAATGCAACGCTAATGGGAGGTATTGTTCCCCCTGAGAACAACGAGTTTTTCAGATTTAAAGATATCGAACATTTTATAGGAGAATTAACTGCCGGAGTAGAGTTCTCGTACAAATTTGCAGGATTACGAATGCAGGAGACCTGGAAAACTCCGGAATTTCATGGTGGCGAAAATCATGGTTGGGGAACCGTCTCGTTATTTTTCCGGTTTTGAAACTACCGGAATCATAAAACGCAAAAGCCGCCTATAATTACAAGCGGCTTTTTGCGAAAAACATTGTGCAAACCTTAATTAGCAGTCTGTTTGTCGAGTAAAAGAATTTCCCTGACAACCACTTCTGAAATGTACCGTTTTTCTCCTTTGTCATCGTCGTACGAGCGGTTTGCAATTTTTCCCTCGATGGCAATTTCAGACCCTTTTTTAAGGTAGTTCTCCACAATTTCGGCCTGTTTTCCCCAGGCCACCAAACGGTGCCAGGTGGTTTCGCTCTGTTTTTCGTTGTTACTGTCGCGGTAAATTTCGTTGGTTGCTATACTGAAATTAGCAACTGTTTTTCCACTCTCTAACTTTCTTACTTTTGGGTCGTCTCCCAAATGGCCAATAAGCCTAACGCTGTTTCTTAAAGCATTCATGATACTAATTTTTTAGTTAATAAAATTGAGTCTTTCTGTTTAATCGAGACCCGAAACGAAATTGATAGTTCAAAGGTAAAGCCCGGTTAAAAATTTATCCGGTTATTAAATATTTGTAATCGACAACAACCGTTTACAAACGGTTACAAACGCTTTTATTGCTTATTTTATGGTATTTATAAC
>WGCT01000180.1 GCA_015493625.1 Draconibacterium sp.
TTATTGTAGTAATAATCGTTTTTACCGGATGTAAAAAAAGTACTAAAACGGCTCTGCAAGGAACCTGGAAAATTATTGAATTTAGAATGACAATAAATGGGAAAGAGAATGTATCGACAGCAAAAACATTAAACAAAGCAGGTGCCGTATGGAATTTGAATTTCTTAGATGATAACAAATTCAGACAGAATTTTAATATGAGTAATCCTCAAATGAAAATGCACACCGAAGAGGGAACATGGAAATCTGCTGCCGACTCATTGTTTATTGAAATAGCTGCCGATTCGATAAAGATAGATTTGAATTATTCTTACTTAATTCGTAACGATACTTTGCAATTAACTTTAGTTGCCCCACAATCGGGAAACAAAGTTATTTCAAAGTTTGTAAGGAAATAAAATTAACCGTTTTTAAAAATTTCCAAAGCTGCCGGAAATGGTTGAAGTGCACGTTCGAAAATTCCCAGCGAGAAAGCAATTGTTAAGCCATAATTGGTAATGGGAACGCCGGCTTGTTTGGCTTTCAGAATACGATTAAGCATTTCGCGGCGGTTCCACATACACGCTCCACAGTGAATTATTAGTTTATAATCCGAAATGTTTTCGGGGAAATCGTGTCCGCGCATACTCTCTATCTGTAATTTTCCGCCAACATATTGTGTCAGCCAGCGGGGTATTTTTACCGTGCCAATATCTTCGCCAATGGGGTGATGCGAACATGCTTCGGCAACCAAAACTTTATCGCCGGTTTTTAAATTGTCTATTGCCATTACTCCGTGTACCATTTCGGTTAAATCGCCCTGAAAACGTGCAAAAAGAATTGAAAAAGAGGTCATTGGAATTTCGGGAGGAGTATCGGCAGCTACCTTTAAAAACGCCTGCGAGTCGGTAACTACAAGTTTGGGTGGTTTATTAAATAACAAAAGCACCCTGCGCAATTCGCGCTCTTTTACCACCACCGAAAACGAATCGTTATCAAGTAAATCGCGAATGCTTTGCACCTGCGGTAAAATTAATCTTCCTTTTGGTGCCTCCTTATCGATGGGAACAACCAGAACGGCTCCCTCTCCCGGGCCAACCAAATCGGCTAAAATAGTTGGCCGGTTAATGTAATCGGCAGGTGCTAATTTCAGTAATTGTGAACGTAATTCGAGTATTCCTTCGTTTTTTATAGCCGAAGTAAAAACGTATTTTATTCTCAACTTTTCTAATTCTGTTGTAACCGTGGTGTTCTCGCTAAACAGGTCGGTTTTATTGAAAATTACAATAAATGGCGTTGAACGGATTTTAAACTCCTCTATTATTTTTTGCTCGTAACTGCCCCAGTCGTTAAAGTTCGAAACTAGTACGCCCAAATCGGTACGATCGAAAACAGCAAGTGTTTTTGATATTCGCTTTTCGCCCAATACGCCAACGTCGTCTATTCCTGCCGTATCGATAAACAGAACAGGGCCAAGCGGAAGCAACTCCATCGGTTTTTCAACCGGGTCGGTGGTAGTACCTGCAATTTCAGAAACAATTGAAACACTCTGATTGGTAAGGGCATTTAAAATACTCGACTTTCCGGTGTTTCGCCTACCGAAAAAACCAATATGCAACCGAAATGATTTTGGTGCTCTCATAGTTGAAGATTTAATACTGCAAGATAACCAATTTGACTCCTTATTTCATTTCGCTTTTCATTTTTTTAACGATATTATTTGAAACAAGAGATTGGGTTTCACTATTTCTCTCGTGTAAATACCGGTTTCCACAAACTCGACAATCGAGCATTATAATTGTATCCTTCGCTATCGAAGGCAAGTAAATCGTTGGCGTTATTAATGTTGTTTTCTATTATGAAGCGCGTCATCAACCCTCGCGCTTTTTTGGCGTAAATCGATATAATTTTATAACTACCGTTTTTAAAATCTCTAAATTCAGGTGTAACAACTTCAGCTTTTAACTTCTGTTTATCGATGCTTTTAAAATATTCAGCCGAAGCAAGATTTACCAAAACAGCACTCCCCGACTCTTCAATTGCCACATTCAGTTTTTCAACAATTGCATCTTTCCAAAAATCGTATAAATTCGTGAATCCGGCTGTTTTTAACTTTATTCCCATCTCCAACCGGTAGGGTTGAATTAAATCGAGAGGTTTTAATACACCATACAATCCCGACAAAATTCGCAATCGTTCCTGTGCAATTTTTAGCTTTTCTGCCGAAAACTCTTCCGCATTTATACCGCGAAACACTTCACCGTTAAAAGCCAACACCGCCTGTTTGGCATTTTCGGGAGTAAACGGTTTTTGCCAGGTTTGAAACC
>WGCT01000181.1 GCA_015493625.1 Draconibacterium sp.
ATAACGCTGATGGCCTTTATATTTACCATTCTTTTTGACATTTTTTGAATTACAGTAAATGCAAATTTTTGTCTCATAACTTTAAAATGCTGTAAAAATAATAATATCAACTATATACAGAGATTTTAGCCTCAATTTTGTCCATTAAGCCTAATAATTGATTCCGTTGGTAATTGGCATAAAAACAAAAAGGACAGGTTCAATAACCTATCCTTTTCTCATTAAACTAACTAACCTAACTAAACCTAAACTTATGAAAATAAACGTACCGCAAAGATAAGAGCCGAATTGATTTTGTGCAATAAATAGTTGTTAAATCATGTTAAAGAAATATTTAATTAACATGCGTTATTGAGCTACAAATGAGTAGTGTATTGAGCCTCTTTGCAGGGAAGGAGCCTTGTAGTCGGTATTAAACACGGTTCGTAAAGCAGCGGCTTTTGCATAGAGAAAAACCTGTTCGTCGGCTATGTTTTTATTCTTCCGGGGCACTGCACGAACAACTTTACCTTGTTGGTTAACCGAAATATCGACAATTACTGTTCCTCCTCCCTGCGACAAATATATAGGAATTGGCAAACTTCGGTGGTAACGATTTTCAAGGTAATAAACAATATTGCTTTCGCCCGAATAAATTACATTCTTTATCGAATCGGGATTCATTCCTTCGGTTGTTTCAACCGGCATTTTAATGTCGTTAATATCAACTATTTTTTTCGAAAGCTGTTTGTTTACATCGGCCGACAAGCGTTTGGCAGCCTCAACCTCTTTTAAATAATCATCGTCGAAAAACTCTTTTGCCGACTTTGTTGTATTTTTTGTGGCCATTTTATTCGAAGCAATGTTCGTTCTATTTGCCATATCCGAATTATCAACACTGTTTTTTTCGGGTGCCTCTTCCTGTTTCTTTTCAACCACTTTCTCTTCGGGTAAAATATCGGGAAATTCAATCAGCAGTTCATCCTCTTTCGGGGTTCCTTTCATATCGACATCGGCGAGCAAAAAAGCCAAAACAAGAAATATGTGAAACAGAAGTGTTCCCATAATTCCATATATATTGCGCTTGTATATTTTTACAATTGACCTCACGAAACAAAAATAAAAAATTAACTGCTAACCTGTGTCTAATCCCCTGAATTCAACCTAAAATAAAAAGAATAAATGTAGATTCTATTCTCGGGTTATCGATAAAATTGTTTAAAGTCTATTAAACCAACCCCAATGCAAATCCTCGAAGGATTCTTTAGATTAACGTATTTTAACAACTGTTTTTTCTAAAAACTATTCTATTATTTATTACTTTTCAAATCAATTTTTCTCAAATTTCAAAAATCGTAATCCGGCAGATTGATTTTACATGCAGAAGTTTAATAAAATAAAATTATTTTTTACGCTTATATTGCTCATCTGCTTTAGTTTAAACCTGAATGCACAATCTCAGCTTGCCGATACGGTTACCGCAAACCAAATGCAATACAAACAGTTTTACGACAGTTTAAAATATAAAGCAAGCAAAAAAAGATTTACTCAAATACTCTACGATTTATTAATTTCTCCGCCCCACCCTTTTGTCGATAAAAAATCGCAGGCGCTTAATTACTACGGAAAATTTAAAGGGAAATTAATTTCTACTATTGATATTAAACGACTCGATGTTTTTGGCCCTACTTTTAAAGACACAACCCGAACAGCGTCGAACTGGATGGAACGATCGGCAAATAAAATTCATACAAAATCGAATCTTTCAACCATTCAAAGGCTGCTGCTGTTTAAGGTTGGCGATTTTGTCGATCCCGAAAACATTTACGAAAACGAACGAATTATCAGGTCGCTTCCCTACATAAAAGACGTTCAGTTTATTTTACAACAAGACACCGTTTATCCGGGACTTGTTAAAGTTACAGTTTTAACGCAAGATCGATTTTCGTTTGGTGTTACAGGAGCTGTAAGAGGGCACAGTTCGGCGGCATTCGAAGTTTACGACCAAAATATTTTTGGTGTTGGGCACGAAATTTCATTACGATTTATTGGTCATGTTTCGGAAAAGCCCTATTTGGGGATTGAAACGTTTTATAAGATAAAAAACATAAATGGAAAATTTATCGATATCACCACCGGCTATTTGAATACATATAGAAGCGAAGGCTTTGTTCTTCGTGTAAACAAACCCTTTATTACGCCTTCAATTAAATGGGGATTTGGCAGCCATGCTATTCGAATGTTTCGTACGTACCAACTTGTGGAAGACGACCCAATTAAAACCGAGTATCCACTCGATTTATCGTTTATAAGCTTTTGGGGCGGGCGCAGCATTAATTTATCGCCCGAGAGGGCAATTCCAACAAACCTGGTTATTTCAGCAGGATTTAATAATAAATATTATTACGACAGACCCACTCCCGAACCCGGCGAAAGCCAGTATTTTTCGAACAGCACTTTTTTTCTGGCAGGAATTACCATCTCGCAACGGCAATTCTTGCAAGACCAATTGGTTTACAGCTACGGAATTACAGAAGATATTCCTCATGGATTTAAAAACGAAATTGTGTACGGATTCGACAAAAACGAATTTGGCAACAGGCACTACATCCATCTTTTCCTTTCGAATGGAAACCTATTAAAAGGTAGAGGTGGATATCTATATTTGGCAGGTTCGGTGGGAGGATACTTTACGAAATCGGGGTATCAACAGGGGCAAATTCAGGGAAATATAAATTTTATTTCGAAACAGATAAATGCCGGCAGAAAACGATTCAGACTATTTACACGGGCAAATTATACATTGGGGCTGAAACGATTCGACATTGAAAATCTAACACTTAATGTTAACAACCACATTCGTGGCTTCAGAAGCAGAACTGTTTTTGGAAAGCAACGATTAAGTTTAAATCTTGAATATGTACTTTTTATGCGGCAAGAGTTATACAATTTCAATATTGCGTTTTTCGGATTTTCCGACATCGGAATTATTGGTCGTAGCGATAAAATTATTTTTACTCAAAACTACTATTCCGGCATCGGTCTTGGCATTCGGCTTCACAACGAGAACCTTGTATTTAAAACCTTCCAAATGCGTTTGGCTTTCTATCCGTTTCACCCAAGCGATATGGGTTTTGTCGGGTTTATTATTGACGAACAATCGAAACGAAGATTTTACAACTTCGAGCCAACTGCACCGCTCCCAATCAGGTTCGAGTAGATTGTACAACTAAATAAACAACTCACTCAGTGCTCCAAAAAAATCTTCGTCCCACCCCTCCGAAATATTTTCGAAAGCGGCATCGGGAATATTAGTATGCACCAACTCAACGCTTGTTCCCTTTTTCTGTTTGTGAAATTTCATGGTAACAATCGACTCGTCTGCTTCATCGAAAAACCACTGCTGAACAATTTTTTTGTTCTCCTCTATTTCAAGAATAACTCCAACTATACTACCATCCCACAGCGAGAACTCTTTTCCGGGAACCGGATCCATAACGGCACTTTCGCCAGTCCATATTTCCAACATCCGTTGGTTTGTTAGTGCATTATATACATCTTTTGGTTCGGCTTTCAGCGTGTAATAA
>WGCT01000182.1 GCA_015493625.1 Draconibacterium sp.
CATTAATCGCTTCTGTTCTGTTCCCCCTCCTACTGGTTTTTAGTTCTGCATCTACCAATATCTCAAGTTTAAATTTCTCGAATAAAGCAGAGACTTCAAACACTCTGAATTCATACAATTTCGAAAACTGTACAGTAAATTCGAAGCCCGAGAACTGGACAATTGCATTAACCGGGAAAGGAAAAATGTGTGCATGGAAAATAGTAAACGATGGTGGAAACAAAGTTTTAGCTCAGGTTTCCAAAGAGAAAAATGATTATCGATTTAATCTGATTACAAACGACAAATTAAATTTTAGCGATGTTCAGATTAATGTAAAATTTAAAGGAGTTACCGGCAATAACGACCAGGGCGGCGGCCCTGTATGGCGCTATATCGACGAGAATAACTATTATGTGGCACGCGCCAATCCACTCGAAAATAATTACCGTGTTTATAAAGTTGTCGATGGCGACCGTATTCAACTAAAAAGTGCACACTTCGAAATAAACTCGAATAAATGGTACAGCTTAAAAATTACCATGAAAGGCAATAAAATAAAATGCTATTTCAATAATAAATTAGAATTGGAAACAACCGACAGTACATTTAAAAATGCCGGCAAGGTTGGTCTTTGGACAAAATCGGATGCCGTTACTTATTTCGATAATTTTGAAGTAAATTCGGCAAACTAAATTAAAGTGTAATGCACATATTTTATTTGGGTGTAATTCTTTTGGTTGGCTACGGGTTGTCGGTTGCGGCAGCAAAAACCGGGTTCCCAAAAATTGTAGGTTATTTAATTGCCGGGCTCGCTTTAAACCCCGAACTGGTAAGTTTTATACCCTCAGGATTTCTTGCAATTACCGAACCGGTTACAACTTTCTGCCTCGCATTTATTACTTACGAGATTGGAAGCAGTTTCTCGCTTGACGAATTAAAAACAACCGGAAAAAAATATTTTCGACTGGCAGCTTTCGAATCACTTGGAGCTTTTATCTTTCTGTTTATAGTATTTTTGCTTTTGAGTTTATTCGTATTGCCTCTCTCTACGTTGGGAGTTACAGTTGCTATTTCGTTTAGTTTAATTCTTGCATCGTTGGGCGCACCTACCGACCCGTCGGCAACACTGGCAGTAATTCACGAATACAAAGCCAAAGGAGCAGTTACTAAGTCAATTCTTGGAGCTGCCGCTTTCGACGATATAATTACTTTAATTCTCTTTAGCTTTAGCCTCTCGGTTTCGCGGGCTCTTCTCGGTGGGAGCGAACTCTCATTTTTTCACGTTACCTACACCATTGTTTATAAAATAGTTGGAGCTGTTTTAACCGGTGTAGTTTTTGGGTTTATTTTCGACAAAACAGTAAAATACCTGAAAGTTGAAGATAAAAAATCGTTACTCATTCTTTTCTTAGGATTCCTTTCATTAACATTCGGACTGGCAACTGTTTTAAAATTCGATGAGCTTTTCTCAACGCTTACATTAGGGTTTGTTATCAGAAACTATAACAAAGCAGGAAAAATAATTCTCGATATTACCGAGCATGCAATGGAAGACCTTTTCTTTCTTGTCTTCTTTGTTTTTAGTGCTTTGCATTTTAGTTTTAGTTCGTTTCATTTTCAAATGTTTATTTTAATGGCTCTCTTTATTTTGGTTCGAATAGGAGGAAAATTTGTTGGAATGCGTACCGGCTCACAACTAATGAAAATGCCAAAAAATGTAAAAAAATATGCTTTTGCCGGATTAATTCCTCAAGGCGGAATTGTTTTAGGACTTTCGTTAATGATTAGCCACGAACCGGAATTTAAAGATTTTGCAAATCTGCTTATCGGAATAATTATGGGAGCAACAATTATTCATGAATTTATGGGACCAATGATTGCAAAATTTGTTTTACGAAAAGCAGGAGAAATAAAAAACAGTAAACAATAAGTTCAGTTTTATAAAATAAATTGCAATTCCAAAATATAATCGTATGCGTAGAAAATTTCAGCTATTTATTATTGTAGTAATAATCGTTTTTAC
>WGCT01000183.1 GCA_015493625.1 Draconibacterium sp.
CTATTTTTTTCCGTTATAAAAAAACAATTAGGGCATTTTTATCTCTTTGTGAAACAGGAAAATAAACAAACTTCATTTTGATTAAAATAGTTTTATTGGGAGTTCTTGTTCTTTTTATAAATAGGGTCTGCTGTATATTATGTGTTTAATTGTTTTTCAGCAGACCCTAAATAGAGATATTTTATTTGCTTAAACAATTAATTTATCTTCGGTCGATGAGCTTTTTACTAAGCGAATGAAGAAATTTGAAATACGGTAAACTTTAGATGCAGTACTTTATACGGAATTTTTTATCAGTTCTCTTTCTCCTCCATTTAATGTTGTCTCCTGTCGATGTGTTTAGCCAGTCGGGTATCTCTTCGAAAACCAGGAAGCAGTTCGAAAAAGCCCGCAAAAGTTATTTGATGTTGAATTACGATGAGGCCATTGAGATTTCGGAAAAGATAGTGAAAAAGTCGCCCGATTTTGTTGATGCATTGCTTTTACTTGCCGACATTTATAACGAACTCGATTCGACAAAATTAGAGATTGCTTACCTGAAAAAGGCGCTGCCGTATTACAATAAACCGGTAATTTTATACCGTTTGGCAGAAGCTTCCTATTCGGTTGGTTTATATAACGAGGCAATTGTTGCTTATCAGAAATACCTTCACAATGCAAAAGTTGCTGAAATTAGAAAGAGCGATATTTTACGAAAAATTGAGAATTGTAAATTTGCTGTCGAAGCAAAAAAACATCCTGTAAAATTTCAGCCCAAAAGATTAAACGAAAAAATAAATACAACCAACGATGAGTACTGGCCAAGTTTGTCGCTCGACCAGAAAGAGCTTGTTTTTACACGACTGTTAAAAGAAAAAGGCCGTGTTCCGCACGAAGATTTTTTTGTTTCGGACTACAACGAGAAATACGGATGGACGCTGGCACGCCCGATAGTTGAGATAAATACATCGAAAAACGAAGGAGCGCAGACGTTGTCGGCCAATGGCAGATTCCTGTTTTTTACTGCCTGCAATCGTGCCGACGGACACGGGAGTTGCGACATTTACTATTCGGAAAAAACAGATGGAAAATGGAGCTCGCCAAAAAATATAGGAGCACCGGTAAATAGCAAAAGCTGGGAGACACAACCGTCGCTTTCGTCCGATAACAGGTATCTATACTTTTCGAGTAACCGGGCAGGCGGCAAAGGGTTAAAAGACATTTGGCGGGCTGAGTTTTTAGGTTTCGAAAGTGGAAGAATTAAATGGGGAGAACCCGAAAATCTTGGCGATAGTATAAATACCCCGGGCAACGAAATTTCGCCATTTATTCACGCAAACAATATCGATTTCTATTTTGCATCCGACTATCATTGTGGAATGGGAGGCTTCGATCTTTTTACTGCTAACTTAAAACCGGATAACTCGTTTTCGGAAGCCAAAAATATGGGATACCCGATAAATACTTCGGAAGACGAGCAGGGATTAATTATTAGTGCCGACGGAACAACAGCATTTTTTTCGTCGGCCAGAGACCGCGAAACGGGACTTGATATTTATACTTTCGAGTTGAGCGAAAAAATGCGTCCTGCACCGGTAACTTATGCCCGTGTAAAAGTTTTCGATGCAGATACAAAGAGACCGGTGAAGGCAAGTATTGAGTTGGTAAATTTATTGTTTCCGGCACAAAAACGAACCGAAACAGCCAATAAAAAAGGAGATGCACTGCTCTGTTTTCCGGTTGGAGCCAATTACGCATTTAATGTTTCGGAACCGGGTTATATGTTTTATTCCCGGTCGTTTCAGCTCGATAATACAGCATCGGTTTTTAAACCTTACACAATAAAAATAAAATTGCAGCCCATTAAAACCGGAGCCGAAATGAATTTATACAACATCTATTTCGAAACCGATTCGTTTTCAATTTTAAAGGAGTCGGAGTCTGAACTTCAAAAATTGGTTGCCTTTTTAAAAATTAATTCAACGTTAACGGTTGAAATACAGGGACACACCGACAATTCGGGGAATAACCGGAAGAATTTAACTCTTTCGGAGATGCGGGCAAAATCGGTTGAAAAATATCTTGTTCAGAATGGAATAAACACCCGCCGTTTACACGCTGTTGGTTATGGCGAAACCCGGCCGGTGGCCACAAACAAAACAAAAGAGGGACGCAAACTAAACCGGCGAACCACAATTAAAATTGTAAGTAAATAATTGTCAGGTTTTTATTTCTCTTTTCCTTGAATTCTGAAAAACAGTTTCTATTTTTGTTGAACATTTTTAAAAATGAGCTACAACGTACGTATAAATCACAACTCGGAGGTACCTAAATACAAGCAG
>WGCT01000184.1 GCA_015493625.1 Draconibacterium sp.
AGATTGTACAATAAATATACGAAGCATTTTGTTGCCGTCGATTGTGTTATTTTTGGCTATCGTAACAACGAACTTTGTCTGCTATTATATCCTCGAGGATTTGAACCGGCACAAGGCAACTGGTCGTTAATGGGCGGTTTTGTTGATGTTGGCGAGTCGGCAGACAGTGCCGCAAAACGTGTATTGCAACAAACTACCGGGTTAAAAGAGATATTTTTAAAACAAGTTGGTGCATTTTCCGAGCCCGGTCGCGACCCGGAGGCAAGGGTTATTAGTATTGCCTATTATGCACTTATCAGAATTGAAGACCAGAACGAACTCCTGATTCGGAAGCATGGCGCGCATTGGTGGCCAATTACTGCACTTCCAAAAATGATCTTCGACCACGACCAAATTACGGAGCAGGCACTTGTCGAACTTCAGCGAAAGTCGCGCTATAGTATTGTGGGAAAAGAGTTGCTGCCCGAAAAATTTACTTTGTTACAGCTACGGAAACTGTACGAGGCAATTTTTCAAAAAGAGTTCGATCCGGGAAATTTCAGAAAGAAAATTTTATCGCTCGACACATTAGAAAAGCTAGATTTTAAAGACTATTCTGAATCGAAAAAGGGGGCATTCTATTATCGGTGTAAGGAAGAAAGTGATGAATATAAAGAGAGATAATTAATAAAAGTACAATAGACATTTAATTAATAAAAAAATTGCAATGAATACTAATTCTGAAATTTGGTTTGTTACCGGAAGCCAGCACTTGTATGGCAAGGAAACTTTGAAGCAAGTGGATGTCGATTCAACTAAAATAGTTAATGGGTTTAATTCCTCAGGTAAATTTCCGGTGAAGATTGTTTTTAAACCGGTTGTTAAAACTCCCGATGAAATTTTAAAAATATGCATCGAGGTGAGTTCAGAAATAAAATGTATTGGTTTAATTACCTGGATGCATACTTTCTCGCCTGCAAAAATGTGGATTGCCGGGTTAAAAGCATTAACAAAGCCGTACATGCATTTGCACACGCAATTCAATGAAAATTTGCCATGGAGCGAAATTGATATGGATTATATGAACTTGCATCAGAGTGCACATGGAGGCCGCGAATATGGTTTTATTAATGCAAGAATGCGTAAAAACCCGAAAGTTGTTGTGGGTCACTGGCAGAATGAAGAGGTGCAAAACAAGGTTGCCATGTGGTGCCGGAGTGCAATTGGGTGGGCCGATTCGCAAGGACTTAAAGTAGCTCGTTTTGGAGATAATATGCGCGAGGTGGCTGTTACTGAGGGAGATAAAGTGGAAGCTCAAATTAAATTTGGCTGGCAAATTTCTGCTTTCGGAGTGGGCGATTTAGTTGCTTATGTTAACAAAGTTACTGATGCTGAGGTAGATGAACTTTATGAAGAGTACGAAGCAAGCTATATTGTGGCCGACAATTGTAAGCCGGGAGCCGAGTTTTATGAGAATGTTCGTGTGCAGGCACGCTATGAAATTGCGATAAAACGCTTTTTGGCCGAGGGAGGTTTTAAAGCATTTACAACAAATTTTGAAAACCTGACGGGGTTGTCGCAACTTCCTGGGTTGGCATCGCAACGACTGATGGCTGCCGGTTATGGTTTTGGCGCAGAGGGCGATTGGAAACAAGCAGCACTTTTGCGAATTATTAAAACCATATCGGCAGGAATGAAAGGCGGTAGCTCGTTTATGGAAGATTATACTTACCATTTAACCCCGGGGAATGAAGCTGTCTTGGGAGCCCACATGTTGGAAATTTGTCCTTCAATTGCCTCCAAAAAACCACGACTCGAAGTTCACCCGTTGGGAATTGGAGGTAAAGATGCTCCCGCACGACTGGTTTTTGAGAGCGCAACCGGCAATGCAATGAATGTAACCATGATTGATTTGGGTAACCGTTTCCGAATTATTGTTAATACACTCGATGTTATTGAACCACTTAATGAAATGCCGAAATTACCTGTTGCATCGGCATTTTGGAAAACACATCCAAATCTCGCCGATGGAGCAGCAGCATGGATTTATGCAGGCGGAACCCATCACTCGGCCTATACAATGGCATTAACTCCCGAATATATTGAGATGTTTGCAGAATATGCCGATGTAGAGTTTGTTCTAATTGACCAGACAACAACTATTCAGGAGTTTAAAAAAGAGTTGCGTTGGAACGATATCTATTATATGCTGGCAAACGGATTAAAATAAAAATCAAAACTAAACTAAATTTATGGGAACGCTAGACTGGATAGTAATCGCAATTTTCGGACTCCTGCTTATTGGTATTTTAGCTTGGGTGTTCCGACAGAAACAAAAAGACTCGGGCGACTATTTCTTGGCTGGTCGCGATGCAACCTGGATTGCAATAGGGGCATCTATATTTGCATCAAATATTGGTTCGGAACATTTAATCGGGTTGGCCGGAGCAGGTGCTTCGAGCGGAATGGCAATGGCACATTGGGAAATTCAAGGTTGGATGATTCTTATACTCGGTTGGGTTTTTGTACCGTTTTACTCGCGAAGCATGGTAACAACAATGCCCGAGTTTTTAGAACGGAGATACAACAAAGAGTCGCGGACAATTTTGTCAATTATCTCGCTAATTAGTTATGTCCTTACAAAAGTTGCCGTAACGGTTTATGCCGGTGGCCTGGTTTTTAAAGAGGTTTTTGGTATTGAAACGTTGTGGGGGGTCGACTTTTTTTGGATTTCGGCAATCGGGTTGGTTTTGTTAACTGCAATATATACCGTTATCGGGGGAATGAAATCTGTTCTCTATACATCGGTTTTACAAACACCAATTTTGCTGCTTGGCTCGCTGATAATTGTTGTTTTAGGATTAAAAGCGGTTGGCGGTTGGGACGAAATGATGCGTATTACAAGAGCAGTAAAAGTAAACGCATATGGCGATTCGATGACCAATCTTATACGGAGTAATAACGACCCCAATTTCCCCTGGCTGGGTGTTTTAATAGGCTCGGCAGTAATTGGGTTTTGGTATTGGTGTACCGACCAATACATTGTGCAACGTGTTTTGTCGGGGAAAGACGAAAAACAGGCACGGCGAGGAACAATTTTTGGCGCTTATTTAAAATTAACTCCTGTTTTTTTATTTATGATTCCGGGAATGATTGCATTTGCAATGGCGCAAAAAGGTGTCGTAATTCATGGCGAAGTTTTTACTCTGTCGTCATCAGATGCAGCTTTCCCTACTTTAGTATCTAAACTTTTACCTGCCGGAATAAAAGGACTGGTGGTGTCGGGAATCCTTGCTGCTTTAATGAGCTCGCTTGCATCGTTGTTTAACTCCTCATCGATGTTGTTTACTATCGATTTTTATAAAAAATACAGGCCAAATGCAAGTGAGAAAAAACTGTTACATGTTGGCCGGATGGCAACTGTTGTTGTCGTTATTCTGGGTATTCTTTGGATTCCTGTAATGCGAAGTATTGGCGATGTGCTCTATACCTATTTGCAAGACGTTCAGTCTGTTTTAGCCCCCGGAATTGCAGCTGCTTTCCTTTTGGGAATTGTCTCAACAAAGCCAACTCCAAAAGGTGGAATGTGGGGAATGATTGCCGGATTTATTGTTGGAATTGTTCGGCTGGGGGCAAAAGTAATGTACACCTCTTTGGCTAACGCCGATGGCTATTTTGATGTGAAAAAATGGGCAGCCGAAACCGATGTGCACAACTGGTTTTACCGCCTTTTTTACGATGTAAACTGGTTATTCTTTAGTGGAGGCATGTTGGTGTTTAGTATCTTTGTTATTATGATTGTGAGTAGATTTACAAAAGCAGCACCCGATAGTCAAATTAAAGGACTTACTTTTTCTTCGGCAACTGCAGAACAAAAGGCAATTACACGGGCAAGTTGGAATGGTTGGGATATTTTTAATACAGCAATTATTCTCACATTTACAGTTGCTTTCTATATCTATTTCTGGTAAAACAATAAAAAATGTTAGAAGAATTAAAAGAAAAAGTATTGCAGGCAAATCTCGATTTGGTAAAACTCGGGTTGGTTGTATTTACGTGGGGAAATGCAAGTGCAATCGACCATAAAAACAAGTTAATTGTTATAAAACCGAGTGGTGTTGCTTACAATAAAATGCAATCTGGCGATATGGTTGTGGTCGATTTTACCGGAAAGGTTATCGACGGAAAATTAAATCCTTCGAGCGACACACTCACGCATATTCAACTATATAAAGCGTTCCCGCAAATTGGAGGAATTGTTCATACACATTCCAGTTGGGCAACCTCCTGGGCTCAGGCAGGAAAAAGTATTCCACCACTAGGAACAACCCATGCCGACTATTTTTACGGCTCAATTCCATGTACGCGAAAACTAAACGAGAATGAGCTGCACTCGTCGTACGAAAAAGAAACGGGGAACGTAATTGTTGAAACATTCTACCAAAAAGACCCACTTGCTGTGCCTGGGGTACTTGTAAACAATCACGGTCCGTTTGCATGGGGCAGTAATGCTGCCGAAGCCGTTCATAATGCCAAAGTGTTGGAGGAAGTTGCGAAAATGGCTTACCACACATTACAGTTAAACCCGCAAGCAACAATCGATAAATTCTTGCTCGACAAACATTATAGAAGGAAGCATGGGAAAGATGCATATTACGGACAATAAAAAAAATTATAATGAATAAAAAGTATACCATTGGAATTGATTATGGAACCGATTCGGTCAGGTCGTTAATTGTTAATGTTGAAACCGGAGAAGAGATGGCTGAAGCTGTTTACGAATATCCGCAATGGAAAGAGGGAAAATTCTGCGATGCAACAAACAACCGGTTTCGCCAGCACCCAAAAGATTATATCGATGGGTTGGAAATTGTAGTTACTAAAGCATTAAAACAGGTGCCGGATGAGGTTGCCGGAAATGTTGTGGGTATTTCGGTTGATACAACAGGTTCAACAATTGTTGCCGTCGACGAAAAAGGTACTCCACTTTCGTTAACTCCGGGGTTCGAGGAAAATCCAAATGCAATGTTTGTACTTTGGAAAGATCATACGGCAGAAAAAGAGGCCGAAGAAATTAACCAGCTTTCGCGAAAGTGGGATATCGATTTCACTAAATTTGAAGGCGGAATCTATTCTTCGGAATGGTTTTGGGCTAAACTTTTACATGTTATTCGCGAAGATGCCGGCGTTTATAGAGCGGCCTACTCGTGGGTTGAACATTGCGATTGGATTCCGGCAGTTTTAACCGGAAATACAAATCCGAAAACATTGAAACGAAGTCGTTGTGCAGCAGGGCATAAAGCAATGTGGCACGAAGCATTTGGCGGACTTCCATCGGAAGAGTTTCTTTCCGAACTCGACCCGCTATTGTCGGGATTAAAAGACCGTTTATATAAAGAGACTTTTACCTGCGATATCTCTGCCGGAAAATTATCGAAAGAGTGGGCTGAAAAATTAGGACTTTCAACAAATGTTGTTGTTGGTGTTGGTGCTTTCGATGCGCATTTGGGGGCTGTGGGAGCCGAAATTGAACCCTACTACGTTTCGAAAGTGATGGGAACATCGACCTGCGATATGTTAATTGCTCCCATGGATGAAGTTGGAGATAAACTGGTAAATGGAATTTGCGGACAGGTCGACGGTTCAATTGTTCCGGGAATGTTGGGGCTCGAAGCCGGACAGTCGGCCTTTGGCGATATTTACGCATGGTTTAAAAAAGTGGTTGAGTGGCCACTGAAAAATATTCTTTCTAAATCGGAGCTAATTGATGAGGAAACCAAACAAAAATTAATTGCCGAAACATCGGATAAAATTATAGCAGGGTTGAGCGATGCAGCAGCAAAGATACCAATTGCCGAAAGTGGAATTGTTGCGCTCGACTGGATGAATGGCCGTCGTACGCCCGATGCAAATTTCTCGTTAAAAGGTGCAATTACCGGATTAAATTTAGGCTCCGATGCACCCCGTATTTTCCGCGCGTTGGTTGAAGCTACAGCATTTGGATCGAAAGCAATTAACGACCGGTTTATTTCGGAAGGTGTTCGTATAGACGGAATAATTGCGTTGGGAGGCGTGGCTAAAAAATCGCCGTTTGTAATGCAGATTATTACCGATATTTTAGATATGCCCATTAAGGTTGCACGTTCAGAACAGGCGTGTGCTCTGGGCTCGGCAATGTCGGCGGCAGTAGCAGCCGGAGTCTATCCAACGTTGGCAAAAGCACAACAACATATGGGTGGCGGTATCGAAACCGAGTATTATCCGATTGCCGAGAATGTTGAAAAATATAAAACCTTGTACGAAAAATATAAAAAACTCGGTAATTTTATTGAGTTCGATTATTAATATACTCAAACCAAATAGCCTTTCGGGTTTCAT
>WGCT01000185.1 GCA_015493625.1 Draconibacterium sp.
ATATTTTACACCTTGTTTCTGCAATAAACAGAAGCAAATTTTTTTTAGCCGGCTTATGAATACGTTTGGAAAAATATATCGATTAACATCTTTTGGCGAATCGCACGGGCGAGGGATTGGCGGAATAATAGATGGCTGTCCGGCAGGAATTGAATTAGATGTTGAATTGATTCAGAACGATTTGGCAAGAAGAAAACCTGGCCAATCGAAAATTACCACACAACGAAAAGAGCCCGATCAGGTTGAATTTCTTTCGGGTGTTTTCGAGGGGAAAACGCAGGGAACACCAATTGCTTTTGCTGTTTGGAACAAAGACCAGCACTCGAACGATTATAACGATTTAAAAGATATCTATCGTCCTTCTCATGCCGATTATACTTACAGTAAAAAGTACGGCACGCGTGACCATCGGGGAGGGGGGCGTTCGTCGGCACGCGAAACTATTGCCCGGGTTGTTGCCGGAGCAATTGCCAAGCAGATTCTTGCTAAAGCAGGTGTTAAAATTAATGCGTATGTTTCGCAGGTTGGCGAGATTGCTTTAAACAAAACCTATCAACAGCTCGATTTTTCGAAAACAGAAGAAAATATTGTGCGATGCCCCGATGCCGAAACCGCCTCGAAAATGATAGCCCGTATCGAGCAGGCAGCCAAAGACCGCGATACCGTTGGCGGCGTTATTACCGGAGTTGCATCAGGAGTTCCGGCAGGCTGGGGCGAACCGGTATTTAATAAACTTCATGCCGATTTGGGGGGAGCAATGTTGGGAATAAATGCTGTAAAAGGATTTGAATATGGTTCCGGTTTCGAAGGAATAAAATTGAGTGGCTCGCAGCATAACGATGTTTTTGTGCTTACCAACGATGGAATTCGTACAAAAACAAATAACTCGGGCGGAATACAGGGAGGTATCTCAAATGGCGAAGACATCTACTTTAAGGTGGCTTTTAAACCCATTGCTACTTTGTTGAAAGAGCAAAATACTGTCGATAAAAACAGTAATGAAATAACTATTAATCCGAAAGGACGACACGACCCGTGTGTGTTGCCACGTGCAGTCCCCATTGTTGAAGCAATGGCAGCTTTGGTGCTTGTCGACCACTTTTTATTAAGCAAACTTAATTCAATTTAACATGCCAAGGAAAAAAAGAAACAGAAGAATTCAGGTACCACCGGTCATTAAAGGAATGTCGGTTTTTGGAGTGCGCGGAAGAAAATCAAACGAAGTTACTCTTCGCCTTGAGGAGTATGAAACCATTCGTTTGCTCGATTATCAGCATTTAACTCAGGAACAAGCTGCTGTACATATGAATGTGTCGCGGCCAACATTAACACGTATTTACGAAGAGGCCCGGATTAAAGTGGCAACCGCTTTTGTTGAAGGACGAGACCTGATTTTTAGAGGTGGCGATATCTATTTCGACAAAAACTGGTTTAAATGCAACTCGTGTCAGGCAAGTTTTAGCAACTACTCAGCCGATACATCTCACTGTCCGGTTTGTAACTCATCCGACTTAATTTCGCTGAATGAATTTTACGGACAAAGTACTGAAAAATAGCTCTGTTGTTTATTCCGCAGCAATTTTTAATATATTGTAAAGCAGCCGGCAACGACTGCTTTTTTATTTGAAGTTGTTTACAACCTGTTTAATATCAACCAAATTTTTAAGCAATCCTTCCAACTTGTCGAGTTGTAACATATTTGCCCCGTCCGATTTTGCAATGGCAGGATTGGGGTGTGTTTCAATAAAAATACCATCGGCACCCACAGCAATTCCTGCGCGTGCAATGGTTTCAATTAATTCGGGTTTGCCTCCGGTAACACCGCTGCTTTGGTTGGGCTGTTGCAGCGAATGTGTAATGTCCAAAACCACCGGTACATTCATTTTTCGCATCTCCGGAATTCCCCGGTAGTCAACCACCAAATCCTGATACCCGAAAGTTGTTCCGCGCTCAGTTAAAACAATGTTGCTGTTGCCACTCTCTTTCACTTTGTTTACGGCAAACTGCATAGCTCCGGCCGAAAGAAAC
>WGCT01000186.1 GCA_015493625.1 Draconibacterium sp.
ATGCAATAAAATATGGCGTGTACGAAGCAACCGAAACGGTTGATATAATTACACATTGCCGATGCAGCAACGATGCACTAATTGTAAGCATAAGTAATACATTCGACAGCGAAGCAAGAAGCAATAAAGGAGAAGGAATTGGATTGCGCAACATTCGCGAACGCCTCGAAATTATTTATGGCAACCCACATTTTTTACAAATTAACAGTAATAAAAACGAATTTACCGTAACTTTAACCATACCGCAAAATTTATCGAAACATGAGCGAGAAAATAAAAACAATAATAGTTGAAGACGAGGAGCTGGCACGCAACTTATTAAAAACGTTTTTAAGCAGTAACACCAAAGTTGACGTAATTGCCGAGTGCGAAAACGGTTTTGAAGGAATAAAAGCAATTAACGAGTTAAAACCCGATTTGGTTTTCCTCGATATTCAAATGCCTAAAATTACCGGATTTGAAATGCTGGAATTAATCGACCATAAACCACAGATAATTTTTGCCACAGCTTACGACGACTATGCTCTAAAAGCTTTCGACTTTAACGCTGCCGACTACCTGCTAAAACCCTATTCGAAAGAACGACTGTTTGAGGCAGTTGATAAAGTTGCTGCACGAATAGAGAAAGAGGGAAAAGTTTCTGATGTAGCAGAAAGAATAAGCAATTTCCCATTAACCGAATACCTCGACAGAATTGTTGTTAAAGACCGTCATAAAATTCATATTATTCCGGTTAGCCAAATTCGATACATCGAGTCGATGGACGATTACGTAATGATTTACACAAAAACCGGCCGGCACATGAAACAAAAAACCATGAAATATTTAGAGGCCGCTCTCAATCCAAAAGAGTTTACTCGAATTCACCGGTCGTATATTGTAAAAGTTGATGAAATTAACGAATTGCAGCAATACGAAAAAGAGTCGTATATGGTTATTCTTCACGACAGAACAAAACTAAAAGTAAGTAAAACCGGATACAAAAGTTTAAAAGGCGTGTTAAACTTCTAATGAAATTTTTGGCTTCGCTTACAAAGAGATGTTCATTCGTATATGCAGTATTGCCACTGGTACTTATTAACGACATTCCGGAGGGAAGAAACCAACTATAATTAGATGTATTGCACTGATTATTGCTGTTTTGGCATATTAAAACATAGCCGGTATTTGGGCACATCATATATTGGTATTAGAACCGGATACGGAATATCTTAAGGAGAATGTGATAGGTTTTAAATTAGTATTGTGTCTTAAAACAGATTGTTTCGCCCAGAATAAACAAAAAACCCGGCACAAAAAGTTACCGGGCTCAATTATTATTTTTGAAGTTTAGTTTTTACTTATAGCTGGCATCGGAGAAATACCTCATAAACTGAGTACGTTCGTAAAGAACAGGTTTTCTAATATTTTTCTGGCTTGAATTTCCTCTGAAATCTTCAATTTTTTTATAGTTATGGCGCAACATCCAGTCTTTTAACGTGCTGGTCATCTTTTCAATTACTTCGGCTCCATCTTTATAAATTGCCGATACAATTTGAACAACCTGTGCACCTACAAGTATATTTTTAATTACCTGCTCGCCGGTAAAAACACCTCTCGATGCCGTAAATTCCATATCTACTTTATCGTAAAGAATGCCAATCCAACGCATGGTCATTGTATTCAGGTCTTTACAACTTAATACATTTCCCGACACCACTTTTTCGGTTTCAATATCAACATCGGGACTGTAGAATTTATTAAACATTACCACCGATGAAGCTTTGGTTTTCGACAACCGATAAACAAAATTAGCCAATCCCGAGAAGTAGTAACTTATTTTCAATGAGAAAGGAATTGAAACGGCATTGCTGATTTTATCAATAATCTCGAAATAGTTTTTTTCTTTCTCTTCACCCGTAACGTCGATGTCGGCAGGTAATAAAAATAGATTTACTTCCAGTGCATCGGCACCAGCATCTTCAATCATTTTTGCATAGGTAGTCCACTCTTCAGCCGACACACAGTTTATGCTTGCAATAACCGGAATGTCGAGTGCTGCTTTATGTTTTTTAATTAGGTTAATGTACTGTGTAAGGTTATGTTTCTTACTGTAGTACATGGCATAGTACTCCTGATCGTTAAACGCACCATACATATTATTCAACCGTTGTTCATCTACATCGTGCAAAATTTGTTCTTCGAACAGCGATTTCAGAACAATGGCTCCTGCTCCTGCTTTTTCGTAAGCAATTGAATTCTCGACATTCTCCGACAGAGCTGAACTACCCACAATAATCGGGCTTTTCAGATGTAATCCCATGTAACTGGTTGAAATATCCATATAACTTGTATTTTATTATTCTCCTACTAAAAACTTATCAATACCCAAAGCTGCTTTATGACCGTTTGCAATTCCGTGAATTACGTCGGGTCCCTGAATGGTGTCGCCACCCATAAACAACCAAGGCAAACTTGTTTGGAAATAGTCGTTTACTCTGAAACGTCCGCGTGGCCCCAACTCAAGATGCTCTTTTATGTCCTCCGAAATATAGCTAACATCCATTCCCTGTCCGATTGATTCTACAATCATATCGGCTTCAAAGAAGTTTTTGTTTTCCATATTACATTGGGGATTAAAGTTACCAGTTTCGTCGAACAATGACAAACATTGAACAACATGAAGTCCTTTTATCTTACCATCCACAATTTCAATACGTTGTGGAGACCACCCCGGATTTACTATTGCTTTTTCTTCGCGTGCTTCAATTACTTCTTCGCGGTCGGCAGGCATTTTTTCCTCAGTTTCGAGACTGGTTGCAATAACCTGAACTTTACCATATTTCTGGTTTTGCAAGCGTGCCAGCGAACGAGTAATGTCCATGGCAACGTTACCACCACCAATTACCACAATTTTTTCGGGAACATAAATCTCTTCGCCCTGCGTAATTTTCCGTAACAATTCAATCGATTGATATACGTTTTCGTGGTCGGTGCCCTCTATACGAGTACTTCTTCCGAGGTGTAATCCTGTTCCGGCAAATACTGCGTCGAAATCTTCACCCAGTTTCTTAAGTGTTATATCTTTTCCAACGGTAACATTGTAATGAATTTTCACTCCCAACGACAAAATGTAATTTATATCTTTATCAATTTGGTCGTAAGGCAACCGGTATTCAGGAATTCCGTATCGCATCATTCCTCCGGCTTTTTCGAGTTTTTCGAATATTTCAACTTCGTAACCTAAATTGGCAAGGTAGTGTGCTGCCGAGAGTCCGGCAGGTCCCGAACCAATAATGGCAACCTTTTTTCCATTTTTCTTAAGAATCTCAGTTTCGAGAATCTTTTTATATTTTTCCGAAGGATTTTGGTCGGCAATGTAACGTTTTAACCAGCGAATAGAGAGCGGATCTCCTTTATGTCCGATGGTACAAACTGTTTCGCATTTATGTGTACAAATCCGTCCGCAAATTTCGGGCAGTGGGTTTGTATCGTATAAAATACGAAGTCCCTCTTCCAAATCGTCGTTACGAATGGCAGCAATATATTGCGGAATTCCCATGTGGGCAGGACAAGTGGCAGTACAAATACCACACTCAACGCAGCGGTCGGCTTCGGCTTCGGCTTGCTCTTTCGAGTATCCTTTAATCTCTCCACAAACGAATCTTCACGCTCTTCGGGGTGAAGTTCACCCATTTCAACGCGTTTCAATCCGTAGAATTCGTAATTTGGCTCCGGTTTTCTCCACCCTTCTTCTTTCTTGTACCAATCTTTTTCGTCAACTCCCGGAACAAAGCGGAAATTATCGGGGTCGGTATCTACCCACTTGAAAGCATTTGTTAATCGTAACGAATTTGTTGTACAAATATCGACACACAATGCGCACCAACAACATCTTCCGTAATCAATTTTCGGGCGCAATCCACTGTCTCCGTCTTTTGTTTCAATTCCATCAACAGGAACCAAATCAATCGCCTCGTTTTCACAAATTGCTTCGCAAGTGCCACACCCAATACAAGTGTCGATATCGTTATCGTGAAAACCTCTGTAACGGGGAGCTGCTTCCCTGTTCAACGGGTCTTTAATGGTTACAGGTTCTTTTACAACTTTCGACCAGGCTGTAAAAGGCATCAATATATCTTTTAAACTCATATTTGTATAATTTTCCGGGTCGTTTCTGTTCCTAAAATACGGAATGTAAATTCCCGGAGTTTTTTATTCAATATCTTTTCTTCTTTTTACTCCCTTATCGTTCAATTTCGGGCGGACACGTTTGCAACGAAACCATAATTGCATGAACATCGGCAACATCGGCACCCACAAGCAGGTCTTCGAGTAGTGCGATGGCATGCGTATAACTTGGTCCGCGAAGATTTACTCTTCTTGGTTTTTCCGAACCGTCAGTAACATAGTACATTCCGTACTCTCCCCGTCCACTTTCGAGGCGCACATACGTTTCGCCTTTCGGTATTTTCCAGTGTAGCACGTTTGGCATTTGTGCTTTTATATCGCCTTTCTCCGGCATTTTTGCCATTATCTGGCGAATCAAATCAACAGTCTGAATTAACTCTTGCCAACGCACCCAGGTTCTTGCGTAAATATCTCCATCGGTATCGGTTGGCGGGTCGAAATCCAATTGGTCGTAATGAAGGTACGGATGGTCTTTACGAACATCGCGTTTTACCCCACAGCCCCGTGCATTTGTTCCAACAATCCCATATTTATCGACCATTTCCGGAGTAATTCGGGCAAGTCCTTTTGCTCTCTTTTTAAATACTGAGTTGTGGAACATCAGTTTGCGGATGCGGATAATAAAATCGTCGATATCGCGGAGGTTATCTTCCATCCGCTCTTTAAATCCATCGGGAAGTAACCCACGAACTCCACCGGGAATAATATACATGTGGTAAACACGGGCTCCGGTAAGTTCCTCGAAACGGTCGAGAATAAGGTCGCGTAAATAGACTCCCCACTGCACGCCAAGTCCGAGAGCAAATGTTCCGCCTTGTCCGGGAACTCCTCGTAACAGCCCCTGTAAACGAGCCATTTCAAGCGAAAGCATTCGTAACCATTTTGCCATTTCAGGCACTGCTTTATCGTATCCCGAAAGTTGTTCGGTACAAGTTGCAATCAGGTATTCATTTGTATCGGGTTCTGCCACACACATTCGTATACTTGTTGGAAAACCTTGAACAAACAGACGACGCTCGATGAGTTTCTCGAAACCACGATGAAGATAACCAACGTGAGTTTTTGCTTTTACCACAGTATTTCCCTGCACCCAAAGTTCTACGGCCATGTTGCCTGTAACACCGGGGTGGTTTGGGCCAAGCCATATTTTCTGGTATTTGTGCGATGATAAATCGATATCGTCGCCAATTTTCGCAGTTAACGAAGGCAGCTTGTCCTTATCTGGTTCGAATCCTAAAAACTTATTTATCATTGTCTTGTTTTTTTGCAGTTATCGGTTCGTTAGGATACAATTTCTTTCTCATATATTCTGCCGGGTCGTTTGTTTCTCTGCCCGGACGGGGGAAGTAGGTGTCTCGAGAATACTCTTTTGTGTTGAAATCTCTACGCATGTGAGGCATTTCCGTCCAGCCTTCAACCACAAAGTTTTCATCAACACGCGGGCTTCCGGGGAAATCGATTCCAAAAGCTTCTTTTAATTCTCGTTGGTAGGTCCAAACTTGTTTCCACAAATGATGCGCCGATGCCATTTCTGCATTTTCGCGGTCGATAAATGTTTTAACGCCAACGTCGGTTTTTGTTTTTGGATTGTGTAACAGGTATAACAATTGGAATTTTCCTTCTTCAATCCAGTCAACACAGCTCATCATTACAAAATGAGAGAACCCTTCGTAGTCTCTCAATTCGGTAACCAAACTTATAGCCACTCCTTTCGGAACGGTAACGAAAGCTAAATCGGGCCGTTGATAAACAACATCAGAGATTTTAAAATCTTCCGTTAATTTTTCTATTAAATTTTTCATTGTCAAAGTGCTTTTCTACCAGTTGTAATCCGGCATATTCCAATCTTTAATAATTTTCTTTTGATTTGCTTTATACTCATCAAAATTACGAGCGTACTCGTTTGCTTTTTCGCCTTTTCCTTCTTTAATCAACTCTTTCAGTTTCATAAACCCTGCAAGAAGAGCTTCGGGACGAGGCATGCAACCGGCAATGTAAACGTCAACCGGAATATATTTATCTAAACGGTTAATGGTACTGTAACTGTCGTAATACATTCCCCCGTTTATGGTACACGAACCCAGTGCCAGAATGTATTTTGGCGAAGGCATTTGCTCGTAAGTTCGAATTACTCTTTTCAGCGTTTTAACCGAGAGGTACCCCGAAATAATAAAGGCATTCGATTGGCGCGGTGTAGGACGCATTTGAACACCATACCGAAACATATCGAAACGTGGAGTTACCAGTGGTGGAATTTCAATACTTCCGCATCCTGTTCCAAATCCGAGTACCCAAATACTTTCGGCGCGTGCCCAGTTTAAAAATTTCTCAATAACTCCGCTACACGGTTTCTCCTCCTTTGGTTTCTCTCCGCTAAAATAGTCGTAAATCGGATTTACTTTTATAATCGAACCGTCGGGAGCAACTACTTCTCTCTCTTCATCTTCGGGGCGAACAAAACTCTTTTCGGTCTTCTTTACATTCGCTTCCGAACGTTGAAGCATCTCATTCACCTTATCATTCATATCTTTTTCAGACATTTTTAAATCTTTTTAGAAACTATAAATAATTATTGCTAAAAATCCCAGCAGTAACGGTACCTTAAAGAACCATGTTACCGATTGTTCTATTTTGAAACGCGGGAAAACCATTCCCACGAAAACCGACCAGAAATAGATTAAAAAGGTTTTTACAATAAGTTCAATCCAATTTGATGCACCGCCAAAAACGAGGTTCATAAACAGAACCGCTTCCATAACGTGTAAAATACTTCCTGCCGACTGCATAAAACCTAAATATGTTCCTTCGAACTCGGTGGCCGGGCCAATCAGAATTTCGTTTGGTGCTTTTACCAGATTAAATGGCGAGTGCCCCATTGCTCCGAGCATTGCAAGAATAATTGTTGCGGCTGCAAATGGGTTAGTAAATAGTACCCAGTTTTCGAAACCGCCTTGCTGTGCTGCTACAATTTTATATACCGAAAAAGTATCGAACTGAATTGCAATGGAGATGAATGCCAATGTTAAAGGCAATTCAACGGCAGCGTGTTGTGCCAGTCCCCTGGCAATACCCATTGCCGAATACGGGTGTCCACCCTGTCCGGCTCCAAGTGCCATTCCCAACATACCAAAAACCTGAAAATAGAGAATTAGTATTAAATCTCCTTCAAATGAGAAGTTTGTCCACGGGCCGTCAACTGTTCCGGTAAAAACCATGGGCATAAACAGGAATAATCCAACACCACCTGTTAGTCGGAAAACAGGGCCAATGTAATACATTACTCCGTGTGTAATTGTTGTTCTGGTACTTATATTTTTCAATAAGTTCAACCACGGCTGGTAAAAAGGTATTCCGTATCTTCCGGCCACGCGGGCACCAATTTTACGGAAAGTAGCCCCCATTAAGAACCCCCAGTTTAATACAATAAGTAAACCGAGTAGTGTATATCCTAATTTAACGTAAATAGTCATTTATCTATCCTCCAATTATTACTAAGTAACTAACTAAAATAAACAATACTATATGTGCAACATAAACCTGTCCGTTCCCACTGTAAATACGGCGAGTAACGTCGGCAATATTGTGTAATATTTCTGTAACTTTATTCCACCATGCTTCTACCAGTGGAATTGTAGCCGGCCACATTGCTTTGTACAATCCTTCGAAAACATTGTAGGCAATGTGCGTAGTTTCGGGGCGTTCGGGACGCTCGCCCGAGTAGGTAATATCGAACTGTTTTACTTTGTGTGCTTTGCGTGTTGAAAGCATTAAAATAATTAATACGATTAAGAATGAACCGATAATTGTTATGGCTACCAACGAACCTGCCCAATGGCCGTATTGCGAGATGGCGGTTTCGCCAACCCATTGCAGTTGCCCTTCGGGAAACCATTTTGCAATCATATTTCCAAGCGGTTGTAAAACCCACTGTGGTTTCATTGAGTAAACCATAATGCCTGCAAGCAGTGTATAAATTGGTATTAAGAACCAGATTGAAATTTCTTTTACATTCCTGTGGTTATCTTTTAACTGCCCCAAAAATACAGTGTGAATTAATCGCCATAAATACATAAATGCAATACCACCCGAGAAGAACATAATGGCTCCCTGGAAATACCATCCTTTATCGAGGATAGCGTTGTAGAACAACCATTTTCCGGCAAAACCGGAAAGTGGAGGAACACCCGACAGAGCGATTATGCCAATCATTACAGCGATAAAAGCGAGTGGCATCCGTTTAATTAATCCGCCCATTTGATACATATTATGTGTTCCAACGCGTAAAACAACGGCACCGATGGTTAAGAAAAGAACTGCCTTATACAGGAAGTGGTTAATTACATACGAGAAACCGCCTAACCAACCGAGATGTGTCATCATTGCCATTCCAAGTACAATGTATCCCAACTGGCCAATTGAAGAGTAGGCCAGTAGTCGTTTTGCATCTTCCTGAAATACGGCCATTAAGTTTCCGGCAAGAGCAGTTATTGCTCCGAGCCAACCCAAAGCGTACGCCAATTCAGAATATTGGGTATTTGCAGCACCCATTCCAATTAAGGTGAGCACAATTCCGAAAACTCCTGCTTTCAGTAATATTGCCGAAACCATTGGCGAGACATCGCTTTCGGCTTCGCCGTGTGCTCCGGGCAACCAAATGTGTAACCCCAGTGCAGCAGTTTTCGATAAGAAACCAACAATTAATAAACCGTAAGCCCAATAAGGCAAGTATGATATTCCATTCAGAATTTCCATACTGAACGACTCTTGCCCGGCGTGTGCCATTCCCAATCCGGTTAAAAGTGCATAAGCACCACCAATCGAGAAGAGCATATAACTCAATCCGTGTGGCATCGAGCGTTTCCCTCTGATAATAAGGAAATACGAACCGGCAGTCATTACTTCCCAACCAAAGAAAAATTGCAAGGTTGTTTGTGCTTCAATTATTGCAGTTAATCCGGCATACATTAGAAGAGCCACCGGATAGAAGCCTGCACGTTTCCCTTTGTATGCGTAACCGGCAATTAAAGTTAAAATACCTCCTACCATAAAAATGGCTTCGAAAATCAACCGTAACGTGTCGAGGTTGGGATAAACAAAATAGAAGTACAGTGCCATTCCTATTATGGCAATAGTATTTTTTATGAATACCGGTAAGAAATCGAGGATAAAAATTGCAGCCACAAAATAGAGCGGGATAAAGTTTATTGCTGTACCCACTTCGCTGTGTGGAGCAACAAAATAACCTGCTACATAAAGTGCAATGGCTACAATTCCCACAGGAATAATTTTATAACTATCAATTTTAAATTCATTAATATTTTCGTTTTCGCCTTTAATGGCGTAGCCAAACCAGCGAATCATATAAACGGCTTCCATCATCGAGCCGAAAAGAATGGCAACAACCCACGAAATATTTCCCGAGTTTACTAACTCCATTACCAGTGTCCATTTTGCAAAGAACGATGGAAACGGAGGGAACCCGATGAGTGCAAAAATAAATGTTCCCATTAGAAACAGGAAGTAAGGTTTTTTGCGAATTACCGCCCAGTCTTTAATATTTTTTTGTTTTACAATTCCCGACAACCAGAATAGTCCGGCTTTTGCAAGGTAGTGCGAAACCAAGATTCCGAAAGCAACATAAGTTGTATTTTCGCCGAGAATATCTTTAAACCCGAGGATAATCATTAACAGGCCAATTTGCCCTATCGATGAGTACCCCAG
>WGCT01000187.1 GCA_015493625.1 Draconibacterium sp.
AGCAACATTATGGGAATGGACGCACTGTTTATCGATTTGGCAAAAAAATATTACCTCAGCGGACAAGCATTTTGGGTAAACGACGAGTCGATGAAAAAAATAAGAGAAAATGTACTTTTTATTGAATCAAATTTAATTGGAAAAACAGCTCCCGACCTGACACTCGAAAACTTCGACGGCGAATTTGTTAATCTTCATAAAATTGAAAGTAAACTTACTCTGGTATTAATTTACGAACCCAACTGTTCGCATTGCAAAGTGTATGTTCCCGAATTTCACGATAAAGTATATGAGAAATTTAAAGACAAAGGGTTAAAAGTTTTCGCCATTTACTCGATGGACAAAAAAGAGGAGTGGCTTAAATTTTTAGATAAACACAAACTGTGGGACTGGATAAATGTTTGGGATAAAAACAACAGCTCGCGTTTTAAAGTATTGTACGATGTACGAAAAACACCACGAATTTATCTGTTAGACGAGAATAAAAAAATAATTGCAAAAGAGATGTCGGTTGAACAACTGGAGTACACCATTGAACAAAAGCTTAAATAGATAAATATAGCTTTTGCAGAATGTCATTTATCAGTGTTTCAAACTCGTTTATCGAAAAAAATTAATATCAACAATGTATGTCGTTACATTTAAACAATATTTTATCTTTGTCGCATATATTAAAGCTTCAGAAGAGACCGGATGAAACTACCTTGTAATTTTTATTCCTTAAATTAACAGAATGAAACAGTAGAACATCAGAAAGATTGCTTTTGCAGCACGATAAAAAACTTATTAAAACTAACAATTTTATAAAAATGAAGATTGCCTTAATTGGATACGGGAAAATGGGAAAAGAGATTGAGAGAATTGCCGTTTCGCGTGGCCACGAAATATGTTTAACAATTGACATTGATAACCCACAGGATTTAACAACCGAGAATTTAAAAAAATGTGATGTTGCCATTGAGTTTACAATACCCGCATCGGCAATAAATAACTACAACAAATGTTTCGATGCGGGAATTCCGGTAGTAAGCGGAACAACCGGCTGGCTCGATAAAAAAGAGGAAGTTTATAAAAAATGTGCCGACACCAATGGAACATTTTTTTACGGAAGTAACTTTTCGGTAGGTGTTAATCTGTTTTTTGAATTGAACAAAAAACTAGCGTCGTTAATGGCATTAAGAACCGAATACGATGTTGAAATGACTGAAGTTCATCATACACAAAAGCTCGATGCACCAAGTGGCACAGCAATTAGTTTAGCCGAAGATATTATTAACGAACTCCCCAATATTAAAAGTTGGGTAAACGATAAAACACCTTCGGAAACCGAGTTAAATATTAAATCGGAGCGCATCGGGCAAGTTCCCGGAATTCATTCAATAAAATACGAATCGGCGGTCGATTTTATTGAAATTACACACAATGCAAAAAGCAGGAAAGGCTTTGCTTTTGGGGCCGTTCTTGCTGCCGAATACTGCCTCGAAAACAGAGGTATTTTAACCATGAAAGATTTACTTAAAATATAATTCAATGTTACGATCAATTTTATCAAACAAATGGTTCAAATTCGGAACCGTTGGAACACTATATTTACTCTGGGTAATTTGGTTAGGAAATTATATCTGGCTATTGGGGCTGGCTGTTATTTTCGACATATATATTACCGAAAAAGTTCATTGGTCGTTCTGGAAAAAGAAAAACCCACCTAACGGAAAACAGACGAAAGTTGTTGAATGGGTCGATGCCATAATTTTCGCAGTAATTGCCGCTTCGTTTATTCGTATATTTTTTATCGAAGCTTATACCATTCCAACTTCATCGATGGAAAAAACAATGTTGGTGGGCGACTATCTGTTTGTAAGTAAAACCGCTTACGGACCCAAAACGCCAAATACTCCACTTTCATTTCCGTTTGTACACAACACATTGCCGATTTTAAAAAACACAAAATCGTATGTCGAGTGGATTAAACGCCCCTACCACCGAATGGCAGGTTTTACAACAGTAAAAGAGAACGACGTAGTTGTTTTTCACTTTCCCGAAGGCGATACGGTGGCATTGAATATGGCTGCGCAAAGTTATTACCAACTCATTCGGGTGTATGGCAGAGCACGGGTTTGGAGCGACAAGCGTAATTTTGGCGAAATTATTGCCCGCCCGGTCGATAAACGCGAAAACTACATAAAACGATGCGTTGCCATTCATGGCGACGTAATTAAATTGGTTCGCGGGCAGCTCTTTGTAAACGGAAAAGCACAAAAGAAGTTTAAAGGTGTTCAGCAAAAATATATTGTAAGAACAAATGGCACATCAATAAATCCAAAAGCACTCGACCGCCTGCATATTGCAATTGCCGACAGACAAGGAAACAGTTCGCGGTATATTTTTCCGCTTACCGAAGAAAATGCAACAAAGCTTAAAAAATTCTCCAATGTAATTAGTGTCGAAAAAATGATTGAAGAACCCGGAGTGTGGGATCCGGCAATTTTCCCATCAAACAAAAATTTTAAATGGAATGTTGATAATGTGGGGCCAATTACAATTCCCGAAAAAGGAGCAACTGTGCAATTAACAGTCGATAACCTCCCCCTCTACCGCAGAATAATCGACGTTTATGAAAATAACGATTTAAAAGTTGACGGCGACAAAATTTATATTAATGGCGAAATAGCAACCAGTTATACGTTTAAAATGGACTATTACTGGATGATGGGCGACAACCGCCATAACTCGGCCGACTCGCGCTACTGGGGCTTTGTTCCCGAAGACCACGTTGTGGGAAAAGCAAAATTTATCTGGCTTTCGATTGATAAAGACAAAAGATTTCCGGCAAATATTCGATTCAATCGAATTTTTACCGCTATCAAATAAAACAACCGTTTAAACTTTTTAAAGAAGGATTATGGGAAACCATTCTCCTTTTTTTTTATCTTGAACAAAAATTTTAATTATGAGTTTTGCAATTGTTATCATTCTTGTTCTGGCAATACTTCTTGTTGTTTTTACGTTACAAAATTCAATCGAAGTTTCCATTAACTTCTTTATTTGGACTTTAGATAATGTACCACTCGTTCTGCTGTTAATAGCGTGTGTAGTTATTGGTTACATTATAGCCTCCATCTATTTTTATCCACGTTTGTGGCAACGTAAAACGGAGTTAAAAAAACTTCAAAAAGAGTATAAAAAGTTAGAAGAGGCATATAAAGAGTTTGAGCCTGCTAGTAAAACTCCGAATGTGATTGAAGAAAAAAATCCCGAAGGAGTTGAAATGGATGACGATAATGCGAGTTCATTTTTTAAGGAAGATTAGTATTTTATTTATAGAAGTTGTTTCATCTAATAATTCCTCGGGGCTTTGCCTCGGGGGCCAGTCAACGTTAAGAATTTTCTTTATTTGCTCTAATTATTGCCGCTCACATTTTTCTTTTAAATTTGTTCGAAATTTTTAAAATGAATCGAACAGAAAACATTCTGCTAAGTACTTCCTATTTTGCCCCGGTACATTATTATGCAAGGTTTATTGCACACTCAAAAGTTTACATCGAGCAGTTCGAGCATTTTAATAAACAAACCTACCGCAACCGGGCTGTAATATTAGGTGGAAACGGACCAATTACGTTAATTGTTCCGGTTATTAAAGGGCGCAGACCCAAAATTCACGTAAAAGATATAAAAATATCGTACGAAATGAACTGGCAGCGAAATCAGTGGCAAACCATTGTTTCGGCCTACAACTCGTCGCCCTATTTCGAATATTATTTCGATGAAATAAAACCTTTTTTCGAAAAAAAGACAACGTATCTTTTCGACTTAAACCAGGAAATAAACGAAACCATTTGCGAGCTTCTCGATATTGAAAACACCTCTATTCTTACCAAGAATTTTGAACAAGTCCCGAAGATTACGCTGAACTTCCGCGAAACCATTTCGCCCAAAAACAAAACAGCTCCCGATTCTGCTTTTCAACCTGCCGAATACACTCAGGTTTTTTCCGATAAATTTGGATTTACTCCCAACCTCAGCATCTTAGATTTACTTTTTAACGAAGGACCAAACAGTTACACCATTTTAGAGGAGAGCCTAATTCGCTAAAACAGCATCGTTTCCCTTTTTCAAAAAAGTGAAAAACAACCGGGGGAAAACTTCAAAATAGAAGCATTCAAAAGTTAAGAACCAAACAATCGTTGCAAGCTCTGTTTCTTTTATTAAATTTGAAAAATTAAACAGACAAACTTTATGAAGCGAGTTTTAGTAACAGGAGGTGCAGGTTTTATCGGGTCGCATTTATGCGAACGTCTTTTAAACGAAGGGAATGAGGTAATTTGTCTCGACAATCTTTTTTCGAGTTCAAAAGATAAAATTATTCCGTTTATGCAAAATCCGCATTTCGAATTTGTTCGGCAAGATGTAACTTTTTCGTACTATGCCGAGGTCGACGAAATTTACAATCTTGCTTGTCCGGCCTCTCCCGTGCACTATCAGGTAAACCCCATAAAAACCATAAAAACGTCGGTAATGGGGGCAATTAATATGTTGGGTTTGGCAAAGCGTGTAAATGCAAAAGTGTTGCAGGCGAGTACCAGCGAAGTGTACGGCGACCCCGAAGTTCATCCGCAAACCGAAAAGTACTGGGGCCATGTAAATCCAATCGGTATTCGTTCGTGTTACGACGAGGGGAAACGTTGCGCCGAGTCGCTGTTTGTAAATTACAATTTGCAAAATAAAGTTAAGATAAAAATAATCCGTATTTTTAATACTTACGGCCCACGAATGGAGCTGAATGATGGCAGAGTAGTGTCGAACTTTATTATTCAGGCCTTAAAAGGCGAAGACA
>WGCT01000188.1 GCA_015493625.1 Draconibacterium sp.
AACCCATACTCTGCTAAAAATAGAAAGAGATTGGACAAACTATTGTATTTTGGTACTATTGCCGCTTGAGATTATAACGGAGTATTGTAAGTTGTTAACCGGAGAAATTTCAAAATGGTTAAACTCTGTTCGTAATCCGGTTGCATTTGCTGCTCCCGAAAACACAAATAAACACACCAACAATACCGATAAAATACTTAATTTTCTCATGACTTTAAATTTTGTTTGTTACTAAAAATTGTTTTCTGTTTTCAATAAACATGTACCCAAAAGACGCTTCAATTACATATTAGTTACAACAAAAAATGATGCTATAAAACAGCCCTCGTTCGTCGAAAAAAGTTGTTTTTAAACTTATTCCCTTTTCGAAGTATTAAAAGAGATATGGTAATTGCAATGGGTTAATCCAACAATATTTTACCATAACAAATGCTATGCAAAAATATTTTAACTCAACCTTGCACAAAATAATTAAATTCAATACGGCAGTATAAAGTCAAATTGTATAAGAAGAAAATGTGTAGAAGTTCGAGCAGAAACAGATTCTCACTTCATACTATTTATCAACTACTTAGAGGCAGCATAATCGGTAATATATTTTTCTAACCGGTTCATCCCTTCAACAATATTTTCCAGCGAATTGGCATACGAGAACCTTAAAAATCCCTCGCCATTTTTCCCAAAATCTATTCCCGGAGTAACGCCAAGATGCGCTTTTTCTAAAATATCGAAGGCCAGTTTATAGCTGTTTGTCGATAAATGTTTCGCATTCACAAATACATAAAATGCTCCGGTGGGTGGAACTTTTATGCTGAAACCTAGTTTTCGTAATCGTTCAATTAAATAAATTCTGCGTTTATTGTAAGTTTTTTTCATCTCAGCCACATCGTTTTTTGCCATTTTTAATGCAGCAATTCCAGCCCGCTGTGCCGTTGAACTTGCACAAATAAACAAATTTTGCTGTACCTTTTGCATGGTTCTGATGTATTTATGCGGGGCAATAACATATCCTAAACGCAACCCGGTCATGGCAAACAATTTCGAAAAACCATTTAAGACAAAAGCATCGGTTGTGTATTCCAAAATTGAATGGGCACTATTTTCGTAAACCAATCCATGATAAATTTCGTCGGAAATAATAGGAATCCGGAATTCGGTAATCTCTCGCATTACACCGGGCGACAATAAGTTTCCGGTTGGATTCATTGGGCTATTAATAATTATTCCTTTTTTTTTGAGGTTATTTGTTTTTTAATTTCCGATGGCCGGTACTGAAAGCCGTCTTCTTCGAAAACAGGAACTTTTACCGGTGTAGCTCCCACAAATTTTATAAAATTCTCGTAGCAGGCATATCCCGGATCCGACAAAATTATTTCGTCGTCTGAATCGCATAAAATGCCCAAAGTAAGCAATATTGCAGGAGAACTGCCGGAGGTTACAACAACCTGTTCGGGAGAAATTTCTACTCCATATTCTTTTAAATAACGTTTCGATATTTCGTTACGCAATTCGGGGTCGCCCAAACTGTGCGTGTAGTGTGTACGTCCTTCGTCGAATGCATGCTGTACAGCTTTTGCCACGCATTTCGGCACGTCGAAATCGGGCTCACCCACTTCCATATGAATGATATTTATTCCCTGCCGCTCCATTTCGGCAGCTTTCTCGAGCACCTCCATTACAATAAACGGCGTAATCTCTTTTACTCTTTGAGCAATCATAAGTTTTGCGAATTCTGTTTCTGCTAATTTAACGAGAAACAACGATGGAAACAACTCAAAATTAGTATTCGGAACTTTTATCTTTTGTAACACGAGTTACTTTTTTTCCAACCTTAAAAACTTCACTTTTACGAAGTTTCTCAGATAAAAAGTGTGCAGCGAAAAAGAATGGAATTGAAAAAGTTAACGGACTAAAAACACTTTCAACATGCGGACAATTAAGCTCAAAAATTTTCCCGCCTTCATTTTTTACCGTTTTCAGCACCTCTTTTGTACGTTGAAAATCGGGCCCTTCGTGATTAATTCCAATTACAAGTGAATCTTTTGCTGTCTCTTTATAACCGTGGTCGTATTGCGAAACCGACATCGACATTACGGGAATTTTTGTTACCTCGCTTAACACCAGAGCTGCCAACCCTGCCGTTGCCACATTAGGGCCGCTTCCAACAACATAAATACCACTCTTTTTTCTCCAGCGAATTCGTTTATAAAACATCTCGCCCATCTCCTCTCCTCTCTGTTCGAAAAACGGCATTTTGTTTTTAAACACTTTAATAACTTTTGCCGGATTAAAACCAAAACCAAGATATAAGATTAACAACGTATTTATATATGTTTTCGAAGGAATTAACTCCTCTTTTCCAGCATACAATAAAATCTTTTTACTGCATCGCTCGTGATTTCCAAGCGGGCTATCCTCGTTATTTACAACAGCCAGAAACGATTTAAAATGGTCGGCACACCAGAGTGTTTCGGAACTCTGCCCCGACTGCGAAATTAGAACACCCTTATCGGGATTCTTATATTTTCGAAGGTAGTTATAATATTCGGCGGCCACTTCAGGAAACAGATTAATTCCAAGATAGCGGAACACCCCCGAAGCTATATGAGATGAACCCATTCCCAAATAGGGAACGTTTTCGGGTAATACAAGCCCTTTGTTTTTTTATAACATAACTCTGCCCGAAATGGAATTTCATTAATCTCGTTTTTCATGCTATTTCGATTTAATTATGTTATAAGTTACATAAAAATATACGAATCCACAAAAAGCTATTATCGTAAAATATTTAAATATAAGACTTTGCAATTTGTAACGATTGCTCGCGGTATCGGCCTCCAAACAGATAGTAATGATTTAAAAGATGGTACAGTTGGTAAAGCAGATTTCGTTTCCGCCAGTCGGCAGGAAGCGGATTAACCTCGTTATATGCGTCGAAAAACTGCGACGAAAAACCTCCGAAAAGGGTAATAATTCCAAACTCCATTTCACGGTCGGCATAATATGAAGCAGGGTCGATAATGGCCGGATTCTTGGGGGTATACATATAATTCCCCGACCACAAATCGCCATGAATAAGAATGGAGTCAGGATTTTCGGGAATTAATTCCGGCAGCTTTCTAAGCAATTTATCGTATGTTTTTATTTCGGAAGGAGAAAGCGGACGCTCTTTTTCGATTAACCCGAGGAGAAAACGTAAACGATTGTCTCGGAAAAACTCAACCCAATTCTTCGACCAACTATTATTTTGAGGAGTTGCCCCACAATAATTGTTATTGTAAAAGCCAAAACTATCGTTTTTATATTGATGTAAAAAGGCGAGCCCTCTACCAAGTTTTTTGTCGCTGTTCGAATTTGGATGCCCCACCGGCAAATACTCCTGGACAAGAAATCCGGGAATTGAATCTACCTCTTTAGCGATAAAAACTTTAGGAATGAACAGATGATTTCCGGCAGCTTTTTTTAACTCGGTTAAACTCTCGGCCTCGCGCAGAAAAATATCAACAGGGCAATTTGCATTCCATTTCAAAAAAAAATCGCCAACATTGGTCTCTATTTTCGACGCATGGCTAATGCTACCGCCACCAATTGATTTAGAGGCAATAATTTTAACATCGCATTCTAATTTTTTTGAAAGTTGTTTTTCTACATCAATAAAAACCGTGCTACTATTCATGTTCGATATAGTTTTTACCACCGTGCTTTGTATCCGCGCGTGTCGATATGAATAAAAAAAGTGTGCCGCGAATTTTTTTTGTATTTGCCAATTCCGCCTATCAACTTTGAAAGATCTGGATCGGCATCGAATGAGTTGACAATTTTATAGAGAACCAGTTCGTCGTCCATATTATTTTTCCCGTCATGATTTAAATCATCGATAACACCGTCTCCATTTGTATCGACATAAACATCGGCAGCATTTCCATAAACATGGCGGCTGTATTTTACATTTCCAATTTTTTTATTGTAATAAGGTGTGCGGAAACCACTCATTATAAAAAGTGTTTTTATGTTGCGGCCACTTTTATTTAACTCGGCAAGCAAAAATTCGAGCTTTGCCAAAAGATTAGGGTCGACAATCAAATATTTGGGCCACTCCGATTTTTGCTTGCACAAAAACTGTTTTAACTGAAAATGGGGCGATATATATAAGTTTTTATTTTTTGCAGTAACTTCGATAAAACCTAAGGGTTTATTATACGCCGGGTCGTTATTGTATCCGTTCTCCGGATATTTTCCAATCCTGTACCGGTTCAGATATTCGCCATCTATTTCCGATGCGGGGAGCAATACAAACAGAACCAACTTTAATGTTTTGCCCGTGTCTTTTTCTTCGAAATTTATAAAATAGGTACCACTTTTTACAGGTGCTGTAATTTGCCATTTTCCATTCTCCAGTCTCTCCGGAGTTCCAAAATCTGCTGTTCCCAAAATGAATTGGCCACTGCCCGCTCGCAGTTCAATAATAACTTTCTCGCCCGGCATAGCTTTTAAAAAAAAGTGATTAAACGTCACCCACAAATCGTTGTTCAGCTTATATTGAATGCCTTTATCTGCATTTAAAGCAAGCAAATTAAACTGTATAAAAAGCAATACAAGCAGTATTAAAACCTTCTTCTTCATATCGGAATTTTCGCCATTCAAAGCAAAACGATGAATTTTATAATCTATTTTATACGTTAACAAACTTTAGCAGAAAAGTGCTAATCGAGTGGGCGGTTTAACTCTTCCAAAACTGCCGGATCTCTATGGTAAATATCTTCGTCGAAAAATAAATTTCCCAGTTTATCGGCACCGGCAGTCCAATACAAAACCAAAACGTCAATCGGCGTTTTAAGGTTTACGCGCGTAGTTTCGCCCGATTCGAGCACTTTATTAATTCGCTCCATATCCCAACCCTGATTGCCAACAAGATTCAGAAACAGTTCCCATTTTTTATCGAGGCGTAAACAGCCATGGCTAAATGCACGCTTCTCTCTTTTAAAAAGCGACCGAACCGGAGTGTCGTGAATATAAACGGAATATTGATTGGGAAAAATAAATTTTACCTGCCCCAGCGAGTTATTTGGCCCGGCATTCTGGCGAACAATATAATGAAAATCTTTTGCCGACATTTTTTTAAAATCGAGTGTCGATGGGTCGATTACTTTGCCGGAATACTCCATAATAATCATATTGTGTTTTGCTAAATATTCCGGGTCTTTTTTTAGTTTTGGCAGTGTCTCTTTAATCGCAATAGAGTGAGTAAGTGTCCAGGTAGGATTAAGAATAATATATTTCATTTGGCTTTTAAAAATGGGTGATTCGTGATAATGTTTCCCCACAATTACTTTCGAATAAAATACAACCGAATCGCCGGTAACACGGCGCAAGTTGTACCCGGCAATATTGGCTACCAAAAAATCGCTTTCCAAATCGTGCATCACCCAGCGGGCACGTTCAAGATTTACTCTAATCTCATCAATTCGCTTTTCAACGGGCACGTTCATTGCGGCCAAAGTTCCTTCGCCTAAAACGCCATCTTGAATTAAATTGTGGCGAAATTGAAAATGTTTTACTGCATTTACTACAAATTCATCGTAAATAGAATCGTTATCGCTTATTAAATTAAGTGGATAATCGCCCGTAACCTGCAAATAATTTCGTAACGACAAAACCGTTTTGTCTTTCATTCCCGGCTTTAATACTTTATCGACCTCAACTTTAGGGAATCCACCCTCTTCGGCTATTCTACGATAAACTGCCAACCCCAATTTCAATTGGTGATACATAAAGTTGGTGGGTTTAAACGACTCTATTTTTTCATTTATATCTTCGGCATTCAACGCATTTTCCAGCATCGCCAAACTGTTTTCAGGCAGTTCGTTCCCGGGAATATTCCAGCCTTTTCTAATTTTCGACTGATCGACTTTCCCTTTAATAAGGTGCGATGAATAATGCAAAATTCCATCGGTGAGGAATAAATCCAAATCGGCCAGCTGCGCATTTGTTGCACTGCTGTTTAGAGAAATCAGATTATTAATACGTTGCAGGTGGTAATCGTCGGGAGTTAATCCTTCGTAGTATGACGACTCCAAAATTTTTATTAACTCTTTCATGTCTTTTGTATTCCACGCCGGTTTAAAAGCATTGTCGGTATAAAAGGCCGGCAAAACTTTTTGCGAGTAGAGAACAACTCCATCAACAGTAACTTTTTTTGATTTACTACCCGCTTCAATTTTTTGCTGAATGATTTGAGAAACCGTTTGAGAAACTCCGGAT
>WGCT01000189.1 GCA_015493625.1 Draconibacterium sp.
GATGTGTATAAGAGACAGATGGAGAAGTTACCGACGTTGATTTTGAAGAGGTAAAATAATTAAATTCAATTAAACGGGATTATAAAGTCAAATTGGTATTATCCCGATACATAGAGAATAAAAAGCTCTGCCAAAATTGGCAGAGCTTTTTTTATTTTTACAACAACTAAACTCAACTTTAATCTGAAGATGTTTTATCGGTTAGTTTTAACAAATACAAAGGTTTTAAAATTTCATCGCGGGTTTTGGGGTTTAAGAACAAGCCACCACGGTTTAAATAGAGATGACGGTATTCAATAATTGTGTCGGTTTTTATATTTAACGAATCGATTTTCGCCAGTCCTTCGGGATTAGTAAAAATCCAACTTCCTTTTCGGTTGGCAACCTCAATTACTTCCGAAACCGAATCGATTTTTGTTGCTTGCGGCTCGCTGTAAAAATAGAGTTCGTACTGCCCGTATAAATAGTCGTACAATACATCGTCTTTTGCTGCCACTTTATTAAAATAACGCGCGGCTTTTGGCGGTGCCTGAAAACTAAACATATACGGAAAGGCGTGCGTATTCATTAATATTGAGAAGGTTGTAAATGCCAGAATTGTGGGCAAAACAATTTTCGCCAAACGGTTTTCTGTTTTGAAAAGAACTTGCCAGGAAGCAGCCATTGCCGCCAGCACCAAACCCCAGAAATACCATTTGGGAAATGGAAAAACATAGATTGCCAGAATAAAAATCAAAATCCAAAGCAACACAACCACCACATTTTGAATGGTAAAAAACGGCTTGTAAAGTTTCGGGTTTTCCCCTAACGAAATATCGACCCATTTTGCCGTTAACACAGCAATTAACGGCACTATTGTAAAGATGTAATTCGGCATCTGAAAATTTGCCGAGTTGAGAATAATAAAGAAAATCCATATTCCGGTAAGTGTAAAATACTCGTTCGAACGAAACCGGTTTTTAATCAATGTTTTAAACTCGAGAAAAGCTGTTGTAAAAAACAACAAACTCCAGGGAATAAACAGGTAAAGCAAATTATGAAAATAGTAAAAGGGGTCGTTTACCGAGTGAACATACGAGCCGGTAATGCGCCCCACATTGTTTTCCCAAAAGAAAAACCAGATGCCCTGCCAGCCAAACTGGTTCATCAACCCAATCATTGCCGGACTTGCCACCACAAATGCGATTACAATTCCAAGATACCAGCGGTAGTCGAACAGGAATTTAAAATCGCGTTTTAAAACAATATGGCCCACCACTGCAAAAGCCGGAATTGCCGCGCCAATTGGTCCTTTACTAAGCATTGCCAACCCAATTCCCACAAACCCGAAAATCATATTTTTTGTTTTTCGTTTCTGAACAAACTCGGCAAGTTGCCACAGTGCCAACGTTACAAAGGCCTGCAACGGCGTGTCGGTATGAATGTCGGAGCTGTACATAAAATAGATAAACGAAAAAGCCAGCATAACTGCCGTAAGGAAGCCCACACGCTTATTGTACAAACTTTCGCCCAACCGGAAACCCCAGTAAAATCCAAGAAAGATTAAGAGTAAAACAGGAAATTTAAACCAGAAATTGGAAACTCCCCCAACGGTAAAACCCGCTGCTCCCAGCCAAAAAAGCATGGGTGGTTTTTGATCGTATGCTTCGCCATTAATGGTAATATTAATATAGTTTCCGTGCTGAAAAATCTCTTTCGAAACGGTTGCATATTTTCCCGCATCGCGGGTAACATCAATAGTTAGTCCGGCAAAATAACTGCCGGCCATTGCAACCAAAACAATAAAAAAAAGTATACGAAGAGTTTTGTTTTTAAACATAGTAAAAGTTTTACGCTGCAAAAGTCGTAATTTTTTATCGATTCTGAAATTAGTACAATCTTTTCCAAAAAATTCACGGCGTGAGTTTTTGCAAATTACAACGTAGTTATTAATCTTCCTTGCTGTTTGTTTACAACTCACACCGTGAATACAATAAAGTGTAAAAAAACATACCAGTTTTACAAACCCCCACGCAACCATTTTACTATCTTTAACATCTTATTAGTTTTAAACCCATTAAATAATTATATATGAACACAACCCTTAATTA
>WGCT01000190.1 GCA_015493625.1 Draconibacterium sp.
CTAGATATATATTCGTTACCGGTGGAGTTACTTCATCGTTGGGAAAAGGTATATTGGCTTCGTCGCTTGCAAAGTTATTGCAGTCGCGTGGCTACAGTGTTACAATCCAAAAGCTCGACCCGTACATAAATGTCGATCCGGGAACATTAAACCCATATGAACATGGCGAGTGCTTTGTTACCGAAGATGGTGCCGAAACCGACCTTGATTTGGGGCATTACGAGCGCTTTTTAAACGAAGCGACATCGCAAGCAAACAATGTAACAACCGGAAGAATTTATCAGTCGGTAATTAGCAAAGAGCGTCGTGGCGACTATCTGGGCAAAACCGTTCAGATTATTCCGCATATTACCGACGAGATAAAAAGGAGAATACAAATTCTCGGTTCGAAAGGGAAATACGATATTGTTATTACCGAAATTGGTGGTACAGTTGGCGACATCGAGTCGTTGCCCTATGTTGAAACTGTGCGGCAGTTAAAATGGGAACTTGGATCTCGGGCCATGGTCATTCATCTTACTTTGGTTCCATATCTGGCAGCAACAGGCGAGCTTAAAACAAAGCCAACTCAGCACTCGGTAAAACAGTTGCTCGAAGAGGGAGTTCAGCCCGATATTTTGGTTTTGCGCACAGAGCATAACATTGATATTACGGTGCGTAAGAAAGTGGCTCTGTTTTGCAATGTTGAATTGGAAGCCGTAGTTCAATCCATAAATGTTCCTACAATTTACGACGTTCCGCTAAAAATGTTGGAGGAAAAATTGGATTTAACCGTTTTGAAAAAACTCGATTTACCAATTAAAGAAAAAATTGACCTTTCGGCCTGGAATGGATTTCTAACCCGTTTAAAAAATCCTACACAAACAATTGAGATTGGTATTGTTGGAAAATATATTGAATTACACGATGCCTATAAATCGATTGTCGAATCGCTAATTCATGCAGGTGCCGAAAACCGTTGCGAAATAAAAGTTAAGTGGATTCATTCTGAAACGGTAAAATCGGGAACAGTTGACAATTTATTTGCAAACCTGAATGGAATGATTGTGGCTCCAGGTTTTGGTCATCGTGGAATGAAAGGAAAGATTCTTGCAGCAAAATATGCGCGCGAAAACAATATTCCGTTTTTAGGTATCTGTTTAGGAATGCAGGTGGCAGTTATTGAATTTGCCAGAAATGTATTGCATTTGGAAAATGCCGATTCTTCGGAAATGAACCCAAAAACACCGCATCCGGTAATTGATTTAATGGAACAACAAAAAGGAATAACCGATTTTGGCGGAACAATGCGTTTGGGGTCGTACGAATGTAGAATTATCGACGACAAATCGAATGTTTTTAACGCTTATAATAAACTTACTATTCACGAGCGCCACCGCCACCGTTACGAATTTAACGACCACTATAAAGAACAATATATTAAAGCAGGAATGATTCCCACAGGAGTTAATCCTGAAACCGGACTGGTTGAGATAATCGAGATTCCCAGTCATAAATGGTTTGTTGGAGTACAGTTTCATCCTGAATACCGAAGCACTGTTTTAAATCCTCACCCGTTGTTTGTAGATTTTATTAAAAACTCGTTAGTAGAAGAAGAAAAATAAATATGGATAAAAAGTCGATTATTGGAATAGGTCTTATTTTTGCAATTTTAGTTGTATTCTCGTTAATGAATCAGCCTTCGAAAGAGGAAATTGCGGCAACAAAAAGAAAAAAAGATTCCATTGCACAGGTTGAAGCAAACAAAGCACTTCAACAGCAAAAAATAGCCGAGCAGCAAGCAGCCAAGCAACAAGCAGTTCAACCCGATACTGTATCGCAACCCGAAGCTACACAAGCAAAAACAGATGAGTTGGGCGTTTTTGGAGCAGCAGCTGTTGGCGAAGAGAAGTTTACAACTATCGAGAATAATTTAATGGAAATTACATTCTCGAACAAAGGTGGGCGAATTTATTCGGTAAGGTTAAAAGGGTATCAAACGCACGACTCGTTGCCACTAATGCTTTTCGACGGGCCGAAAACACTTTTCGGATTAAACTTTTTTGCACAAAACAGAAGTATTAAAACCGACCAGTTGTATTTTAAACAGCTTGGAGGAAAAGATAATATTATTGTTTCTGGTCCTGAAATTAAAACAGGCGACGAAGGAAAAATTAAATTCAATAAAGAGCATCCGGGCGGAAAAGAGTCGGTTACTTTTCGTTTAGAAGTAGCCCCCGGAAAATTTATGGAATTTGTATATACACTTGCATACAACTCGTATATGGTCGATTTCGATTTGAATATGCAAGGAATGAACGAGTATATTGCTGCCAATCAATCGTATTTAAACTTTACTTGGGCTATCGATGTTCCGCGTCAGGAACGCAAGTCGAAGTTTGGCGAAGACCGCTATACGAACATCAATTACAAGTTCTTCGAAGATGAAGTTGATAATTTATCGCAAAGCAGATCGGACGAGGAGAACCTGAATACCCGTGTTAAGTGGATTGGTTTTAAGCAGCTGTTTTTTGGCTCAACAATTATTGCCGACGAGTCGTTTCCCAATGCTCAAATTAAGCAAGTTAAAACACCCGACGACAAAAAATATCTGGCAAACTTTTATGCCGACATTGCATTGCCATACAAAGGGGAGAAAAATGAAAAAGTGGGAATGGAATTCTTTTTCGGCCCCAACCATTACCAAACACTTAAGCAGTACGGTCTTAGTTTAGAAAGTCAGGTTTATTTGGGGTATCCTGTTGTTCGTCAAATTAATCAGTTTGTTATCATTCCAATATTTAATTTCCTTCGTAAGTTTATTTCTAATTTTGGTATTATTATTTTACTGCTTACTCTTTTCATTAAGTCAGTACTTTTCCCGTTTACTTATAAATCGTATATGTCTCAGGCGAAAATGAAGGCGTTAAAGCCCGAAATTGATGAGTTGAATGCCAAATACGGGAAAGATAAAGCGATGGAAAAACAACAAGCTACAATGGCTCTGTATAAAAAGGCAGGCGTAAATCCAATGGGAGGGTGTTTACCAATGTTATTGCAGTTCCCGATATTAATTGCGATGTTCTTTTTCTTCCCTACATCGATTGAATTGAGGCAGCAAAGTTTCCTTTGGGCAACCGACCTGTCTACTTACGATACCATTTTTAACCTGCCGTTTACCATTCCGTTTTATGGCGACCACGTTAGTTTATTCTGTTTGTTAATGACTGTGGCAACTGTATTCTATACACATTTAAATCAGCAGACAACAGCAAGCAACGGAATGCCCGGAATGAAAACAATGATGTACCTGATGCCAATTATGTTCTTATTTATATTGAATAGTTACCCATCGGGATTGAGTTACTACTATTTCCTTGCTAACCTTATTACAATTGGTCAAACTTTGTTAATACGCCGGTTTGTCGACGATGATAAAATAAGAGCTCAATTGCAGGTGAATAAAAAGAAGCCGGTTAAAAAGTCGAACTTTCAAAAACGTTTGGAAGAGATGTCGAAACAACGAGGTGGATTAAAAAAATAACGATACAATACAACTGTATTTAAAGGGATTGCAATTTTGCAGTCCTTTTTTTTTGTTCCCTTTAAACCTTTTTAATGAATTGTGGTCGAAGAATTATTAACAAATTTAAAAAGTATTTCAATGAAAAGATTCGGATTTTTAATTATGATTTTAATTCTGGGAACTACATTTTCGATGGCTCAAAACCGGGGAGGAAAGGGGAGTTTCGACCCGGTAAAAAGTGCAAAGAAACAGACTGCCGAATTAAAAAAAGCACTCGATTTAAGCACCGAGCAGGAGCCTAAAGTGTACGATATAGTTTTAAAAGGAGCCAATAGAATTGCCGAATTGCGCAAAGAGATGCAGAGCGGTAACGGTTCGCGCGAAGAGATGCGTGCCAACTTTACAAAACTTCGTAAAGAGCAAAACAAAGAGATGAAAAAAGTATTGACTGATGAGCAGTTTGAAAAATACGAAAAATATCTGGAAGAGAGAAGGTCTCAACGTGGTCGTGGTCACGGAAGAGGTTGATTTTTCAAGGTTTGATTTAGTTATTAAATTAAGGGGCTTGCATTTTGTAAGCCCTTTTTGTTGTATAAGAATCTGTTTTAGAGAAACCCATTTTATA
>WGCT01000191.1 GCA_015493625.1 Draconibacterium sp.
ATTAATAATTTCTCATGGTTACCATATTGGTAACCATGAGAATAAATGTGTTAAAGTTTTTATGTACAAGGATCTGCATCCTCCTTACAAGCACTTCCCAAACAATTTAAAACTCCACCAGGATTTGCTGGACACTTAGTTTGATGGCCTGGAGTGGAAACATATTTCATAAGTTTCCAACAAAAAACATATGTTGTACATGCTGTTCGTGTTGCAGCCTCCCTTTGTACACATACTCCATTTACACATCCATATCCTGGAGCACAAGGGGGTTGGCAATCGCCATTCTCAGCATTAGCAATTGACAGATTGAATAGTGAATTCAAACTCAAATTTGATTCTGTGCCTATTTTACTGCTTACAACAGATATATTAATAAGAAGCACTGCAAATATCCCTACATTAAAAATAATTTTTTTTATTTTCATTGGTATTAATTTAAATAAAAGAAAAAACGATATCTATAAATTTCATTAAAATATTTTTGTCATTCTAGTGTTTTTCTTATAATTGCTCCCTGAGGGGAGCTACCAAAACTGAAGTTGAAATGGGTATTGACTTTTGTTATTATTGTTTCCCTCTCTTATTTTTAACAAAGGACTGTTTTTTTCAATAATTTCATTCATTTCTGCTTTTATCTCCTCAATTGCAGTCGATTCTATTTTTATCGGTTTACGTAGCAATTCGTTGGCAATGGCAACTGCCTTTTCTTTCTGCCCGGTTTCGTCGTATAGTTTTGCCAGAAGATATTTGGGGTAAAACCTCGAAGGGTTCATACCCCATGCATGGAGGTAGGCATTTTCGGCAGCACTGTTTTGGTTTGTTGCTTTATAACTGTCGCCCAAAGCAGCATAAACAACGGTGTTGGAGCAAACCTTCGCTGCTTTTTGCAAAACCTCAATGGCACGGTAATGTCTGTTTGCCATTGAGAGTGCTTTACCGTAATTGGTTAAAAAGTCGCCGTTATATTGTAATATATTTGCTGTTTTTCTATAAGCCTCAACACTGGCATTGTAGTCGCCCAAACCATATAAAGTATAAGCATATTTCCAATTTTTTAAAGCTTCGGTTTGTAATTTTAAAAACTTGCCACCACAAAATACCCAAACGGCAATAGCACATAATACAAAGCCTCTGGCTATATAAATAGTATAAAGATTCTTGTTCAAAACCGGTTTGCCGCTAAAAATATTTTGCCCGTTGCTTGCAAGATACGCCAGGGCTACTACCATACTAATTTTAATTGGCACTATTTGCACAGGATACGAAAACATGGCAAAAACAATAAAAGAGAGCAACACAGCTTTAGAAATAACAATTAATTGTTTCTCTTTTTGTCTTGCAGCAGACTTCTGTTTTTTATCGTTATTTCCGGCAAATGCTGAAACAAAAATTAAAACCAATAAGAGGCTGCCTGTCAGCCCATGTTCGGCAGTTTGTTGCAGCAGTTCGTTAAAAGCATATTTTGTATCGCCGGCCACCATTGCTTCACCGCTATCTGGATTGGCTCTAAAATATTCAGCCTGATAATCCATGTAATTCGCTTTAAAACCATTCATCCCTGTTCCGGTAAAAGGATGGTCTGTAATCATATTTAGTGTTACTTTCCAGATAAGTGCTCGTCCGTCGGCAGAACCTTTTTTCAGGTAATACATTCCGGTTAAACCGGACAAGAGCAGCGTAACAATTAACAAAACAGATGTAACTCTTTTCCAAGGAGAAAGCTCTAACATTTTTAATTTATGAACAACCGAATATTTTACTGCAAACAGATAACTGGTCGAAACCAACACAGCAAGCCAGGCTGCTCTCGACTGCGATGCTGGCAACACCAAAATAATGCTTATTGTTGCGCCAATTGCGAGATAATAGGCAACAGCATTTAACTTTTTTATAAACAGCCAAAACCCAAGTGCAACCGGCATTGCCAACACCAAATAACCGGCATAAGGGCCCGGGTTAAAAAAACTCCCAGTTAGTTTAAACCGGTAATGGTGCGATGGATAATAACCCCACAACTGGAGATTACCATAAACAGCTTGTGCTGCACCTGCAATAATAAGGGCAATAAACAACCATTTAAATTGCTCTTTTTTTATGGTTCTTAAAACAAGGTAAAAAAGCACAACCCCAATAAATTCGGCGTACCAGAGTGTAAAAGGTGTTTTTGAAATTGTATTTTTTAGAATAATATAGACAACCCAAATCAACACGGTTAAATCAATTGAACCAAAAGAAAGCTGATTGAAATTACGGTCTGTTAATACAGCTAATGCAGCAACTGGTAAAATAACCAACAATGCCCAAAGAAAAAATATTGTTTTACCTGTTTGTGCCGGGTTCATTAATTCGCCGGGCATATAAAATGGCACAACAATAACCAGCAAAGCGATTAAAATCGCAAGCGGTGTAAATAGTATGTTTTTGCTAAGAGCCATTAAAAAGTGCAGCTTGTGTCCTTTTATTATTGGGTTATTCTATTCTGTCTGTTGAGCGTGTTTTAGTTTTTACAACTTTTTGTTTTCCGTTTGTCTTCCACACTCTTGCAACCGCGCGATTGCCGCATAGCAATTCCTTTGGGACATCGCGTGATTTAATGCAAAAAACCACGCGATAAAATCGCGCAGGAGCAGTGCTTCTGTTGTTCAAATTGTTCCATTAGTTTAAGGAGTCCTTTGGACAAACTTTTTCTCCGTAAGGAGTCCTATGGACAAACAATTCGAACTTTTTCAAACGGTTCAAACCTTTTCTCCGTAAGGAGTCCTATGGACAAACAATTCGAACTTTTTCAAACGGTTCAAACCTTTTCTCCGCAAGGAGTCCTATGGACAAACTTTTCCTATCTCTTTCCGGGGTTGGAAAATATTTTACGGTTGTTTTTTCGTGTAGAACTTTCGGGTGTCATATTTTTTGTTTTTCAGGTTACTTGTGTTTTGTTTTTGTAGTTTGTGCCAACAAGATAAAACACTTTTTTGTTTAATGCAAGAGAAGAGAAGAGACGCTAATTTATAGTTGTTTTAAATAAGTGTCTCCTGACTATTAGCATAAATATTTTTAAAAATATCTTTCATATTCGAACTTTTCGTAGTTTTACTTTTACATAGAGTTAACGTACGGAATACGCTTTATTGTACAAAAACGATTCATCGGATGACTTTCCGAAGTGTTTTTTACACAAAACAGGTCGATAAAAATATTAAACAAACAGAGATGGCATTTAATTTAAAAAACAGGAATTTCCTAAAATTATTAGATTTCTCGACACAAGAGATTCATTTTTTGCTCGAACTTTCCGAAACGCTAAAAAAGGCAAAATATGCGGGGACAGAGCAACCGCAATTAAAAAATAAAAACATTGCCCTTATTTTCGAAAAAGCCTCTACCCGCACCCGCTGTGCATTCGAGGTGGCAGCACACGACCAAGGGGCACAGGTTACCTACCTCGGCCCATCGGGTTCGCAAATTGGGCAAAAAGAGTCGATGAAAGATACTGCCCGGGTTCTGGGCCGTATGTACGACGGAATTGAATACCGCGGTTTTGGGCAGGACATTGTTGAAGAGTTAGGAAAATATGCCGGTGTTCCGGTGTGGAACGGCTTAACCAACGAATTTCACCCCACACAAATCCTGGCCGACTTTTTAACCATGAAAGAACATACCGACAAACCACTTTCGCAAGTAAAGTTTTGCTATTTGGGCGATGCAAGAAACAATATGGGAAATTCGTTAATGATTGGTGCTGCAAAACTGGGAATGGATTTTAGGGCTGCTGCACCCGGCAAATATCAACCAACCAAAGCGTTGCAAAACCAATGCAACAAAATTGCCTCGCAAACCGGAGGCAAAATTACCATTACCGAAAATGTAGAAGAGGCAGTTAAAGATTGCGATTTTTTATACACCGATGTTTGGGTTTCGATGGGCGAACCCAACGACGTTTGGGCCGAGCGGATTGAGCTGCTCCTCCCCTATCAGGTAAACAAAAAAACGATGGTGCTTACCGGAAATCCGAAAGTAAAATTCCTACACTGTCTGCCCGCTTTCCATAATCGAAAAACAAAAGTTGGCGAAGAGATATTTCAAAAATTTGGTATTGAAGCAATGGAAGTTACCGACGAAGTTTTCGAAAGCAAAGCATCGGTAGTATTCGACGAAGCAGAAAACCGGCTGCACACCATAAAAGCGGTCATGGTGGCTACGTTGGGGGTAAACTCAGAAATACATACTCAATCCATTTAGTTTTTACAAGAC
>WGCT01000192.1 GCA_015493625.1 Draconibacterium sp.
CAATTGCCGGCTTTGGTAAAAGAGGCAAGCAAACGAGGTGTAAAACTCTACATTACATTAAATACGGTAATTAAAAACAGCGAATTAGGTGAGCTGCTCGACTATTTGCATTTTCTTTCAACAACCGGTGTCGCCGGAATAATAGTTCAGGATTGGGGCGTTTATTACATTGCCAATCGTTTTTTTCCAAAAATGAGTATTCATGCCAGCACGCAGCTGGGAATTCATAACTCGTTAGGTACTGTTTTTTCTGAAAAGCGTGGATTCGACCGTGTTGTTCTTGCCCGCGAATTAACCATGCACGAACTGGAAACAATCTGTAAAAAAAGCCGGATTGAAACTGAAGTTTTTATTCATGGTGCGCTCTGTTATTCGTTTTCGGGAATGTGTTTGTACAGCAGTTACTCGGGTGGGTGCGGTGCTAACCGGGGTTTGTGTACGCAACCTTGTCGTAGAATTTATTCAACCGGAAACAAAAGGCAGCAGTATCTTTTTAACTTAAAAGACAATCAGGTTGTTGAGGCAATTAACGAAATTGCTGCTATGGGCGTTTCGAGTTTAAAGGTTGAAGGGCGGATGAAATCAGGTGAATATACTTACCGTGTTGCCAAAGCATATCGAATGGTACTCGACGATAAACAAAACTTAGACGAAGCAAAAATGTTGCTCGACCTTGATTTTGGCCGCGAAAAAACCAGCTATTTTCTGGGGCGCGATGTTCGTACTGCCGTTTCGAACAAAACGGTTGCCGGCGTTTATCTTGGTAAGGTTGAAAACATAAAGGGTTCAACGGTTTTTGTGTCATCAAAAATGCCCATTGAGCCCGGATTCAGGCTGCGATTTCATATCCCAAATGCCGAAAAACAAGAGTCGGTTAAGGTGCGGCAGGTTGCAGCTGAAAAAGGGTTTTATAAAATTGATGCAGGAAACAAAAAAATTCGCCGGCACAGCGAAGTTTATCTTTCGGGAATTAGTGATATTAAATTCCCTTCAAAAATAGAAGAAAACCACTTTAAAAAAACACCTCAACTTTCGTATGGCATAAAAAAGCGATTTTTAAAGGAGCTGAAAACACGGACGGTGCAACGCCGCGAAGAGTTCTATTTCAGAATAAACTCGATGGAGTGGATGCGTAAAATAAACCTCAATGAGGTAGATGGTCTATTTCTGTCGTTTTCGAAAATTACCTGGAGCCGGTTCGATGTAACGGTACCGTTTATTCAAAAATTCAGAAATAAAATTTATGTTGAACTGCCAAAGTTTATTCCCGAAGACTCAATTCATTTTTATTCGGAATTGGTGAAAAAGATGGTAAAAAATGGGTTGCAAAATTTTGTTATTTCACACCTTTCACAAAAGGAAATTGTGCCAAAACACTGTCGGGTAATTGCGAACGAGAATGTTTATGTTTTTAACGATGCAGCTGCAAAATGTATTGTGGACGAGGGAATTAAGATTTTTAGTTATCCGCAGGAGATTGATTTTGAGACACTTTTTTCGCTTTCGAATACCAATGGAATTGTGCCGGTTTATTTTCATCCCGAGTTATTTCATTCGCGAATGCCAATTGCATTGCACCACAACGATAAATTTAGCGACGATACAAATTTGCAATTAACGCGTTATCGCCGCAATGGAGTTACGTCGGTTGTTCCCGACCGGCCGGTTGCTATTTTTCAGTCGCACAACAAACTTAAAAAGCAGGGTTTCTACCGCTTTCTTATCGATGTAAGTTACGAACCGCCTTCTAAAAACCGGATAAAAACATTAAAAACCCGCTTGTTGCGTTCCGAGCAGATTCAACCGTCAACTACATTTAATTTTGTAAAAGGGTTGAAATAAATCGGAATAAACTGTTTTAAAGACGTTTAATAAAGATTAACCCATAGGCAAAAAATGCGGTAAAAAAAGAGGGAATGAGAAAATCCATATAGGACGGATTTTTTAATTCGATAACAATTTTTGCAACGTAAATTACGGCTATAATCAACAAAATGGCGAGGAGGTAAATTGCTTTTATATTGGCCTGTTTAAACTGTTTCGAGGCCGCAAAAATCCATATTCCTCCAAAAACAATAAGCGAAATACCCTCCGCAAAATTCTTCTCTAAAAGTTTAATTGCGCCCCAAATAATTGGTGCAGCCCCGGTTATTAGAAAAATACGAGCAATACTTTTTCTGGTTTTATTACGTGCTCTTTCGTTGTCAATGGTGGGGAAGAATGAGTACCCTGCCGCGGTGTGTTGAAATTTTTCGGCAAACAGATCTTGCTCCGAGTGAATCAGACCACGTTTTATTGCCTCGTTTATTGCCACTTGCGCTGCTTCGGGCTGGTATTGCTTCCTCTTTTTCAGAATTAAAAGTAACTCATCGTCGGAAGAGTTGGGAATTGAGGTGTAAAATTTTGGTTGCGACGAACCTCGGTTTTTGAATGATGCCATATTGAAATTAATTGGATTGAATATAGTTTGTAATCAGCAAATCGTAGTCTGTTATTAACTGCCGTATAATTTTGTTTTGTGGGTTAAATTCAGTGGTTTCAATTTGTTTAACGGGCAATACTTTTGGCGAAGTTCCGGTTAAAAAAACTGCATCGAAAGCGGGTAGGTCGTCTATGTTTACCTCCTGCTCAGAAAATAAATAGCCCGATTTTTTAATTAGTTCAATTATTTTTTTTCGAGTAATTCCAAGTAGTACATTTCTCCCGGGAGGTGTAATAA
>WGCT01000193.1 GCA_015493625.1 Draconibacterium sp.
CAAATATATTGCACGCGAAGGATGGCTTTCGGTAATCGGTAACATTTTTCTGTTCGGACTAAAATATTGGGCAGGAGTTGTAACCGGATCGTTGGCATTAATTGCCGATGCCTGGCACACATTAACCGATTCGGTTTCGTCGATAATTGTTTTGATTGGCGGTAAAATTTCAAACAAACCTGCCGACAAAGAACATCCTTTCGGGCATGGAAGAGCCGAACACATTGCTGCAATAATTATTGGCGTTTTACTTGCAATTGTTGCTTTCGACTTTGTATTAAGTGCTTTCGATAAATTTGGTACCAAAGAGAAAACCATTTTTGGAACGGTTGCGTGGGTGGTTACAATCCTTTCTGTTTTAGTAAAAGAGGGAATGGCGCAATATGCATTTTGGGCAGCAAAAAAAACCAACTCGGCAATTTTAAAAGCCGACGGTTGGCACCACCGTACCGACGCACTCTCGTCGGTAGTTATTTTAATTGGAATTGCCGTTGGGAAATACTTCTGGTGGACTGATGCTGTGCTCGGATTTATTGTTGCAATAATGATTGGCTGGGCAAGTTTCGAGATTCTTTCGAAAGAGATAAAATCGCTACTGGGAGAAAGTCCATCAGACGAGCTGCTACTAACTATTCGCGAAACGGCACAAAAGGCTTGCAAAGAACCGTTGCATATTCACCACATTCATTTACATAAATATGGCAACCACACCGAGTTGAGCTTTCATATTAAACTACCCCCACAAATGACCATTGAAGTTGCACACAATATTTGTACAACGGTTGAAAATGCCATAAAAACCGAATTGGGTTTTGAAGCTACGGTTCATCCCGAACCAATTCACTGGTAAAATTTTGAGCGAGTGTTAATTTCTGTATCCTTATTAGAATGCAAATAGATTTACACGCAGTTACTTTTAAATTTAACGGGGTTGCTAGTAAAGGAGATGTTTACTCACCCCATAATTGCACCAATAATAGTAGCACTCATTAACGATGCCAGTGTGCCGGCAATTAACGCTTTTACACCCAACTTCGAAAGGAGTACCCGGCGTTTTGGTGCCAGTGCTCCAATTCCTCCAATCTGAATTCCAATGGATGAAAAATTGGCAAATCCGCATAAAATATAGGTGGCCATTATTATCGATTTTGGATCGGAAAATGCGCCGGCAGCTTTTAAATCGGCCAGGCTAATGTATCCGATGAATTCGGTTAAAATAAGCTTTTCGCCCAGTAACCTTCCCACCAAAACCATATCGGCAGGAGTAACGCCAATTAACCACATAAGCGGGGCAAATGTATATCCTAAAATAAATTGTAACGAGAGCTCGTGATACCGTCCGTTTGTGCCCGCTTCAATAATTTCATTCAGAGTTGTCCACTGCCCAATTTTGCCGATTATAAAATTAAACATGGCAATAAAAGCGATAAAAGCCAGTAACATTGCCGCTACATTTACTGCCAGTTTTACACCTTGTGTGGTTCCGTTTGCAATGGCATCTAAAACATTACTTCCAATTTTTTCGCGAGTAACTTCAATCTCTTTATTCACATCGTTGGTGGGAGGAACAAGCATTTTCGAAAAGATGATTGCTGCCGGAGCCGCCATAATTGAAGCTGCCAAAAGGTGTTTTGCAAACTCGAGGCGCAGCTGTGGATCGTTGCCGCCAAGCAGTGCAATGTATGCCGCCAGCACGCCACCTGCCAGCGTGGCCATTCCTCCGGTCATAACCAGAAGCATTTCCGATTTGCTCATTTTGTCGAGGTATGCCTTTATTAATAGTGGCGACTCGGTTTGCCCCAAGAATATATTTCCTGCCACCGAAAGTGCCTCAGCACCCGAAATACGCAGTGCTTTTGTAAAAATCCACGCCAGTGCATAAACTACTTTCTGAATTATTCCCCAGTAAAAAAGTAAACTTGTAAGGGCCGAAAAGAAAATAATAGTGGGCAACACCTGAAACATAAAAATAAACCCGTAAGTTTCAACACTCATTAAATCGCCCAACAGAAATTCGCTGCCTGCTTTTGTAAAGTCGAGTATTTTTACAAAAATATGCCCGAAAAATTCAAACGAAGAACGTACAAACGGCACGTATAAAACCCCAATTGCAAGTACAATTTGAATGGTTAATCCAATTATTACAGTTCGCCACGGAATCTCTTTTCGGTTCGAGCTGAGTGCGTACCCGATAAAAATAAGAACGGCCATTCCGAGCAGTCCGCGCAAAAGAGTTAAAATAGAAAAAGGTTTGTCGTTTTTATGCGAAAGTAAGATTACAGAGTTATCGGTACTCTCCCCTTTTTGCGTCAGCTTTTCGCCCTGCTGCTGTTTTGTTTGAGTAACTTGTTCACCGTTTTGCGCAAAACGAGCAGCTTGTACAGAAGCAGGCTTAAAAAACAAAAAGCCGGCGGTTAGAGCCAGCAGCACTAAAAAATACTTCATTGTTTCTGTTTTAAATTTTCTTTCGCTTTTCTATTTCATCTCTGATAATAGATGCTTTTTCGTAATCTTCGTTTTGAATTGCCTCGTTTAACATCTCTTCTAATTCTTGTGCCGAATAATTTGCAAATGGTGAGTCAGAAGGTTCAGTTTTAATGTTCTCCGAATCGCCTTGAGGAAAATCCTCCTCCGAACTCAGCACAATTCCCGATTTTACCAAAATCTCCTCTGTTGTAAAAATGGGGCACTTAAAACGTAGAGCCAGCGCAACGGCATCGGAAGTACGCGAATCGATAACCACCTCTTTCCCATCCATTTCGCAAAGCAATTCCGAATAAAAAATCCCCTCTTCGAGTTTATAAATAGTAACTTCTAAGAGAACGATGTCGAAAGCAACAGCAATGTTTTTTATTAAATCGTGAGTGAGCGGACGGGGTGGTTTCAGCCCTTCCAACTGAATGGCGATTGCCTGCGCCTCAACCGGGCCAATAATAATAGGAATTCTTCGCTCTCCATTCTCTTCAGCCAAAACAAGCGCATAAGCACCTGATTGTGTTTGACTTATAGAGAGTCCTAAAATATTCAAACGAATTTTATTCATTCTAAATTTGGCCTGTTTTTGTTTCGAAACAAATATAACAATCATTTTTGTTTCTTCTGAATTTTATAAATT